>NZ_JACFYJ010000119.1:0-20465 GCF_037126505.1 Paraburkholderia bengalensis | reverse complement strand
TCCTTACGTAACAACCCCGACCCCGCCCCTCAAAAGGCGGGGTCGTGGCGTTTACGGCGTGCCGACTTTGCCGCTGTGCAAGGATGACCGCCATCGCGCGTGGTGCGATGTGGATCGTTATCCACTCATCCAACCAGTTCCTGGTTCGTGCCGCAGAGGCGGCAAACGATAGTGCAATCCGCAAAAGAAAAAGCCCGCGCGGTGGCGGGCTGAATCCATATCAAGGAGACATGGAGGAGACAGACCTCAGTATAAACCCCTAAGCGTGTCGCGCAAGATGCTGTTGCGCAGTTGCGACGCGAGCAGTCATTCCGAGGTCTGGCGTCAGCTGGAAGCGCTTTTCGAACAATCTGGGACATCTGGCGCTTTTATCGCGCGCCTTGGCTCAATGGAAAGCGAAACAAAAAAGGGCGGGCTGCAACTACTGCTTTCGCAAAAGCGCTGGAATATACGGCTAGAAAATTGGACTACTTCTTGCGCCGTTGACTCACGAGTTTCACGATATCGGTCGTCGGCCTGCTGGTCATCAGATCGGAGATGTTGTCCAGATGAACCCAGCGACACTTGGCAATTTCGTTGCTCGGCCGAGCCTTCGCGCGATCCGAGATTTCGCACGAGAAGACGTGATGGTGCTTCTGCTTGCCGCGGAAGTCGAAGAGGTGCTTGACTGACTTTCCCGAAAGCCGCGTTTCTTCCTTGAGTTCGCGAAGGGCGGCCGCGAGACGGTGTTCCCCCTGCTTGAGAATTCCGCCCGGCAAAGCCCACTTTGATCGACTACGTGCAACCAGGAGGATTCGCTTACCTCTGCGACAGATCACGGTGGCGCGTTTTTTCAAACCGAACTCCCACTTGCGTTCTAGCCATATTGCGAGGCGCACGCGATACGCCAGCGTAGGGCGCCGCTTGACGTAGCTAGTATCCTGATACAGAACTGCAGACGCGCGGCGATATCGTAAGCGAGGCCGAGTGTACACGCCACGCTTTCAAAAGTCATTTCATGAAAGCGTCACAATAATCGTCGCGCTTCAAGATGAGTATGGTACTGTCTGGACGAAACTTTTTTGTCCGAGTTGAGGCTGCAATGGATATGGATGGCGACTGGCCGTTGCCGCGGCTCAACGCTCTCTTCAAAGTCGACCGGCGCCCGGCCGGTTCATCGCTCTCAAAAGCAAGTTCGATCGCCAGTACTTTTTCTTCACTCGCAACGCCTGTAGTGGCCGACGCAGTGCAAAGAGCGAGAGAGCTCTCCACGAATAGCGATGTAGAAGGGTTTCATCAACTTCGAGTTGCTTTCAGAAAGCTTCGTGCATTGTACTGGGCCTACTCCCCGTACCTGGGAGAAGAAGTGACTGTGCAAGCCACCGAAGAATTCAAGCGTCTCGCGGCAGTGGCAGGCGAGACGCGCGATTGGGACATCGTAGGCGATTTGCTGAAAGCCGCCCAGGAGTCGGGCGCTTCTATCGATTTGCTCGTGGCCGCCGCACGCGAGAAACGTGCACAGGCGGTACTGCATAGTCAGACGATGATCAAAAGCGATCACGTCGAGGCATTTTTAAATGAAGTCGTGCTTCGCGCGCAAAGCTCACTGCAGTCGCGTTGCGACGATCTTCCTATTCGAGCGTTCGCCGAGGAGCGCGTCCGTTCGGCGCAGCGTGCACTTCAAAAGCGAAGCAGGCGCGCAGCACGCGTCGAGGCGAGCCACGAGGAAGATCTTCACGATGTTCGCAAGGCGGGCAAAAAGCTCAGGTACCTGCTCGAGTTTTTTCAACCCGTTATCAAGGGCGGGCACGGTCGCGCCATTAAAGAGTTGACGGCCGTGCAGAACAAGCTGGGAGCGTTCAACGACATCGCCGCGAGCGAGACGCTGATTCGGAGCACGTCATTCGACGAGGTGCCACCCGAGGTCGTGCAGGCATCGCTGCAATGGCTGCGCGAGCAGAAGTGCCGACGGATGCAAGCAGCGTCGCGGCGGGTGCGGTTTATCGCCGGTTGAGAATGGCGGTAGCCAGGGCCGTGGTAGCCACGTTGCCGAGGTATGCAGGGATCTGGGTCGATGCTTTCGCGGGCGTCAGCTTGCCAAGGTCCGATGTATCGAGTGTCACGAGCTGACGATAGGCAGATCGGGCAGCATCGTCAGTTTCTGCGGAGGCCGGGCGCGATTTGCCGCTGTCCAGATTCGTACCACGCCTGCGAGCGGTTCACGATGCCGACGACCAGCAGCATCACGGGGACTTCGATCAGCACGCCGACCACCGTTGCGAGCGCCGCACCCGAGTGAAATCCGAACAGGCTGATTGCCGTCGCAACCGCGAGTTCGAAGAAGTTGCTTGCGCCGATGAGACTGGAAGGGCCCGCGACTTCATGCGCGACGCCCAATCGACGATTGAGCAGGTACGCCAGTCCTGAGTTCAGGAACACCTGAATGAGGATCGGCACGGCGAGCATCGCGATTACGAGCGGCTGTGCGGCGATCTGCTGTCCCTGGAACGCGAACAGCAGAACGAGGGTCGCGAGCAATGCGCAGATCGACCAGGGGCCGAGACGCGTCACGACACTGCGAAAATGCGCTTCGCCCTGACGCAGTAGCCCACGTCGTAGCAGTTGCGCCAGCACGACAGGGATCACGATATAGAGCGCCACAGAAGTCACCAGCGTGTCCCATGGCACGGATATCGCGGACAACCCCAGCAGCAACGCAACGAGCGGCGCGAATGCCACCATCATGATCGAATCGTTGAGCGCCACCTGCGACAGCGTGAAATACGGATCGCCCTCGCACAACTGCGACCACACGAACACCATCGCCGTGCACGGTGCGGCGGCAAGCAGGATGAGACCAGCGACATAACTGTCGAGCTGCTCGACGGGCAGCCACGGCTTGAACACATGACGGATGAACAACCAGCCGAGCACGGCCATCGAGAAAGGCTTGACGAGCCAGTTGACCGCGAGCGTCACGCCGATGCCGCGCCATTGGCTGCCGACCTGCCTCATTGCCGAGAAATCGATCTTGACGAGCATCGGGATGATCATCACCCAGATCAGCGCGCCGACGGGCAGGTTCACGTGCGCGACTTCCATGCGCCCGATTGCCTGAAACGCGCCCGGCAGTAGCTGGCCGAGCATCACGCCCGCCACGATGCACAGTGCGACCCATACCGTGAGATAGCGCTCGAAAAAACCGATGGCCGGGCGCGCGTGTGCGCGGGCCTCAGTGCGGCTCATTGACGTCCTCTGCACGTCGGTCGGCGATCGCGCGCATTTCGCGTTGTATCGCGTTGTGATCCATTTCATGCAGCGGCAGATTCACAAACTGGGCGACGCGGCTCATGATCTGCCGATAGATCTTGTCGAATACCTCGCGTTTTTTATCGTCGGTTCCGTTGAACGCGGCGGGATCTTCGAAGCCCCAATGCGCCGCGATCGGCTTGCCAGGCCAGAGCGGGCAGACTTCGCCCGCGGCCTGATCGCATACGGTGATGACGAAGTCCATCTGCGGCGCGCCGGGTGCGCCGAACTCGTTCCAACTCTTGCTGCGCATGCGTGCGGTGTCGTAACCCAAGGCCTCGCATAGCTCGCTTGCGAACGGATTGACCTCGCCGGACGGATGGCTTCCCGCGCTGTACGCCAGAAACCTTCCTTTGCCGAGTACGTTGAACAATGCTTCGGCCATGATGCTGCGCGCGCTGTTGCCCGTACAGAGAACGAGTACGGAATACGGTGTGCCGCTCATGTGCGGCGCCTGAATGAAATGGTTGTCTGGGTTGGCGTGCAACAGGCTGCCTGGGAGCCGTTCGTCGTCAATGCCTGAGCCTGAGGCGCCGGGTGATGGGACTGTCCAAAGACAGGTGCCGCTTCGAGCGTCCGGAAGGTTTCCCAGGCCACGCCTTGCGGATCGACAGTCCAAGCCTTGTCAGACTTCGCGTAACAGCACGTCGTGCTGCGCTCGTGCTGTACCGGAATTTCGGCGGCGGCGAAACGGGCGTTCATCTCCGCGAGTTCCACATCGGTTTCGACCTGGATGCCGATGTGGTCGACACCCGGCTTCGCGCCGCGTTGCGAGATCGCGAAGTTCACGGCGGGATCGCTCAACTCCCATTTGCAGTAATCGCTCTTCAGGACCGTCGGCTCGGCGTTGCCGAACAACGCGCGGTAGAAGCGGATGCTCTCGGCGAGATTCTCGACCGCGACGTGGATATGCATGCGTTTCATGTCTCGTCTCCGCAGCAGTTTGGAAGATCGCTGGCGGCGCAAGGCGCGCCGGCGCAGCAGTTTTCGGTGAGAAAGCCGATCAGCGACGTCATCGCATCGAAGTTCGCGGTGTAGATGACGAAACGGCCCTCCTGTCGCGGGCTCACCAGTTCGGCGTGTGTGAGGTCTTTGAGGTGGAACGACAGGCTGGAGGGCGAAATCCCCAACTGCTGCGCAATTTCACCCGCGGCGATGCCTTCCGGGCCTGCAACGACGAGCGTGCGGAAGATCGAGAGACGGGATTCGTGAGCCAGCGCACCCAGCACGCGTACGGCGTTGATCGTGTCCATCAGGACACTTTACAAGCTTCGATTTGATATTTCAAGAAAAGTCGAAATAACGGATGTCCGACGTTTGATTGGCCGTCTACGGAAGGAAGGAGCCTGGATGCATACCATGACGAGTCCGTTCTGGGGCACCGCGCGAGCAGTCGATTCATGACGTTGCGCCGAGCAAGATCGTCACGCATTAGGACTCGGTGACCAATGGGCTTGGCGCGCAACGCTCGCTCATCCGCGAGGTCTCTGCCGGCTGCTCGATTCGCCGCACGCTGACGCTCACGTCCATGCCGATGAAGTCTTGCGCGGCGCCGAACCACGAGCCCGACACGGGCGCGGCCTGTTCGGGTTTTCGCGTAAATGCCACCCGGATCAGGTCCGTGCCGCCGACGAGCGAGTTGGTCGGGTCGTAAGGCACCCAGCCAGCGCCCGGCAAGAAGACATGCAGCCACGCGTGGGTCGCGCCCGCGCCGACCACGAGTGGCTCGTCGCGGCTTTCGATCTGTTTCGCGCCCTGCTGCAGTCCCGTGTTGCGGACGGGCGGCGGGGCCGGCGTGTCGAGCACCTGGTCGTACAGATACCCTGACACGAAGCGCGCGGCCAATCCCAGTCCCCGCACGGCCTCCATCATCAGCAGCGCGAAATCACGGCAAGTACCGCTGCGCCGGTTCAACGTCTCGGACGGCGGCTGGGTGCCCACGGCGTCACGCGACTGGTACTCGAAGTCGCTGCGGATGGCGGCGTTCATATTGGCCAGGATGTCACGTGTGTGCGTGGTGCCGCGCCGGGGAAGAAACTGCGCTACCCAGTCACGCAGTATGGGCTGATCGTCTGGATATTGCGGCGGCAGGAAGGGGGTCAGATCGAGCTGATCGTCGACAGTGTACTGAAACGGATAGTTCTCGGCTTCGGGCGCCACTGGCAACTCCAGATTCCTGACGCCGAAGTGCTCGATTACGAAGTGCGCGCGAAGCTCCAGCGTGTCGGCGGGCACTCGCGGTTCAACGATCGCAACCGAATTGGAAAACACGTCCTGCATCCAGTATTGGATGCTGTGCGGTGACGCGGCCAGCGTGGCCGACAGCACGCGGATATCATGCGCGGCGCGCGGACGGAACATCACGCGATGCGGGGAGAACTCCACCGGACGATGGTAGCGATAAGTGGTGACGTGCTCGACTTCGAGAAAGACGGACATGTGCGACCTCGTAGCGTTCTTTATGGCGGATGCGACGAATTGTGCGACGCACGTCCAGTCAAATCGACGATGCCATCCCGCTGGCAACGTTGAGTGCTCGCGGCTTGCCTATTCTGTAGCAGGTACAAACATTGGTGCTCGCGGCCGGAATCGGGCTGATGACCTTGCCAATCCGGCTGTTTCTACCAATCAGCCTAGACGATGCACGAAAGGCTTTCCAGCCGCACGGCGGATCGCACTTCTCATGAGCCGTAAAGGTGACTTAGCGCGGTGCGCGGGCTAGCGGTTCAAAAATTGTTTATCGAGCTTTATGCAACCGGGTGCTAACGCGAGTGCATTCCGTCATGGAGATTCGGCCTTATTTGAGAATGTTGTGAAGTACATCTACAACGATCCCCGTAAGGCCGATTGTGCCAGCCTCGCGATCATAAGAATCACTTAGTGCATGCACCGTACCAAAGCCAATGCTTCCCATGCGCTCTACCGCGTTCGATACGCGAAGATGTTCGATACGTTCAGTACTGCATCGATAACCAGGGCGTGGACCGTTTTCGTTCCGCATCGAATAGTCATTATTAATTAGTAAACCGATATAAATGAGACTTTTCACGAAGATGTGACGTCGCCCGACACAATACAGCGGTGCGATATCGAGCGCGGCAACAGCCAGACGCTCGTGCAATCGCAACCAGGTGGACTGCGCGGGCCGTCCGGCATGTTTTTCAACGACAGCAGGTGCGCTGACCAATCCCTGGTACGCGATCCCGCGTGCCCAACCATTCAGATAGATACGGCCGGCCCGCCGCTCGACGAGCTGGGCCGGCCACCCGTCAACGTTCCCCTAAAACAGAAGTCCTGTGCGGGCAGTAACGCCACACCCATCCCCGCGGCGACGAGGCTTACCATGCTCGCCATCTGCCATGCCTCGTGGGCGATTCGCGGGCTGAACCCTGCTTCGTCGCACGCCATCAGAAACTTTGCGTGAAGGCTCGGGCTCTTGTCCGCCGGGAAATCATGAAAGGCGCTTCTCACGCATGGCGGCATGGGATACGCGAAGGAGTATCACGCCGAGCGCTACATGTGCAAAGCGTGGATTCCCCGCCTTGAGCCCGTCAGCCCGCAACTGATTCTGTGCTTCGTTGCCGAGAAGGCACTGGGACTGCCGAAATCGTACTGAGCGCGTGTGATGACGTGATTCCGTCACCGACTGCTGCACCGGGCAAATAACAGCGCGCGCACGAACGAACCCGCAGGGCGAGTCGTTCGCGTCGTAACGTGAACAGGTGTCGACCCCGTCGCGGAGTATTATTCGCGAGTGACGCACGTGACGCACGTGACGCATCGGCGGGGAGCGCATCATGTCAAGCGATTGGAAATACCGGCTCAAGCTGTTTGTGCAGCGTTTCTGGCAACCTACCAGCGCGTGCATGACCTGCATGCCGGGAAGCTGGGGCAACATCCTGAGCCTCGTACACTGGACGATCGCGCTCCAGACAGGATTGTTCACGGGTCTCCTGGCGATACTGTTGACGTTTACGCCGGCTGTGAAACTCTACGAACATCGCTATGGCAATGCACTCATCGTCGGGTGTCTGACGGCCTTGGGTGACGCTTACTCGCATCCCAGCCACTATCGTTTTCCGTTTGTCGAGCACGTCGCGACGGGTGTCGTTTCCGGCCTGTTGGCGCTAGCCGCCTCCTATCTCTTCGCAGACCGCGCACGGCGAATTCGCGCGGCCTGGGCGCGGGTCTTCGGATAGTGGTTTGTCGAGTGTGCTCGTAAATGATTAGTATCGCTTAATTAATTATGCGTCGTCAGGCGTTCAAAGGTGCGGCCTGAATACTTTCGTCATACGTTCGGTATCCGATGCAGAAGGCCGTCAATCCACGCGCCACAGGATTAACCATTAGGGCTTTCCACGTATGGGCCAATGTCTCACAACGTGATGTACCGCCGGAACCTCTGCTCATGCAAGCTGTCAATACATGATATTGCCCTTTTTAGGGGGTTCAAATGGCTGCCGCGCAAACAGGGGCCATGCCCCTTTCCGATGAAGATTACCGGCGTCATCTGCGCCGTGCAGTCGTTGCCAGCACCATCGGCACGACGATCGAGTGGTACGACTTCTTCCTTTACAGCATCGTCACGGGTCTGGTGTTCGCCAAGCTGTATTTCCCGCAATCGGACCCGCTTGTTGGCACGCTCCAGGCTTTCCTGATCTATGCCGTCGGTTTTCTCGCAAGGCCCGTCGGAGCGGCCATTTTCGGCCACTACGGCGACAGGATCGGACGCAAGGCGACGCTTATCATCACGTTGTTACTGATGGGATTTGCCACGTTCGCCGTGGCTTTCGTTCCTACCTATGCAAGCATCGGCATCTGGGGCGCCATCATACTGACCGTGCTGCGCTTTATTCAGGGCGTGGGTGTGGGCGGCGAATGGGGCGGTTCTGTTTTGATGTCGATGGAATGGGCGCGCACGAACGCGCATCGCGGCTTCGTTGCTTCGTGGCCGCAGTTCGGCGTGCCGGCCGGTCTGTTCATCGCCAACCTCGCCGTGCTCGCCATGAGCGAACTCTCCGGCAGCGCTTTCCTCACATGGGGCTGGCGCGTTCCATTTTTCCTTAGCATCGTGCTGATCGCCATCGGTCTGTATATCCGCTTGAACATTCTGGAGACGCCGATATTCGCGAAGCTGTTGGCCGAGCATCGCATCGAAAAGGCGCCGATGCTCGAAGTGCTGCGCCGGCAGCCGAAAGATATTCTTCTGTCGGCCTTTGCGCGCATGGCGGAACAGGCGCCGTTCTATATCTACACGGCGTTTGTTTTCACGTATGGCGTGACGACACTGGGCGTGACGCGCGACCTGCTGCTCACGGCGGTGCTGGCGGCGTCAGTGCTGGAATTTTTCACGATTCCGTTCTTTGGGCACGTGTCGGACGTGATCGGACGGCGGCGGATGTACATGATCGGCGCCGCCGCGGTAGGCATTTTTGGCTTCGTCTACTTTGCAATGATCGACACCCGCAGTTCGATGTGGATCTTCGTGGCGATTGTTCTTTCGCTGGTGCCTCATTCGATGATGTATGGCCCGCAGGCCGCGCTGATTGCGGAGTCGTTCACGGGACGGCTGCGCTATAGCGGGGCGTCGCTCGGCTATCAGCTGGCTTCTGTGATCGCCGGTGGCCCGGCGCCGCTGATCGCGACTGCGCTCTTCGCGTACTACCACTCTGGCTACGCGATCGCCGGCTACGTTCTGTTGTGCGCGGTGCTCAGCCTGTTTGCCGCCTGGCGTCTTGGCGACTACACGAACAAGGACATCTCGCGCGAATACGACGAAGCGCATCCATTAGCCGACAACGGACACGCACGACCGGCTCATTGACCGCAAATACGATTCGCGCCGGCGCAATCGCGGCGCGAATCACTCATCGCGCTCAGCTCCCCTGGTAAATGTCGCACGACAATCCGACCACACATGGCGCGCCGTTTCTCGCTCGCCCGCTTCCGCTCGATCCACCGGGCTGCGGTCCCGTCGAATCATACTCGTAGCGGTTCATCGAACCGCCAGGTTGCGCCATTTGCGGTTGCGCCGTCATTGAGCTTTGTGACATCGGTTGATCGGCATTTCCGGAAGGCTGCATTGTCTGTGAATAAGCAACACTCGATGCGGCGAATAGCGCGGTTGCAGCCAGTAATACAGAAAAATGGAGTCTCATTTTTTCACCTGCATTAAAGATTGAATGACTGGCCATAAAAATAAGGATGCCAAACCAACTAATCCGAGCAGCATGTGTTGGACAAAATACGCCAAGTAAAACTGCTTTTTTCGAGTTTGGTCACTGTGTGCCGATCGCAGGAAAAGAGTCCTGTCGCGGCGGGGCTCTCAATAAACCGCCCCAAGCGACGCGCCGCAAGCACGATGAAAGGCGGCGCACCGTAGATAGAAAATCCAGCTGCTTTTGTGAAAGTCACTCCCGATGCAGACCAGAAATCATGGCGTTGTTCGGGGAGGCACTTGCGTTCTTTATAGACCCGTCGGCATCGGAAATCCAGCGGGAAGAGGAACAGTGCGCTCTTTAAACGCAGCGTTAAACATGAGCGTTGCGATGTTTTTGACAACCGTACAGCCGCCTTTCACGCATGACAGTCCGTAAGAAAGGAAGCGCGAAAAAACGCGGTATCGCAGGTTACGGTGCGTATCGACATGCGATTTCCTGCTCCCTCGATCGTCTTTGATTCACGGATGGCGTCGCGAGCCATAAGCGCCCACGATCGTATCGAAGTTGAAGGGTTAGATGCCTAGACTTGGGTTGCCAGCGTCGAGCCATGCATCCGTATCACGCGACCCTGGCATCCAGAAGGAGGTCACCATGAGATCAACTGTTATCGCGACCGCTGCTGCGCTGGCGCTTTCGCTGCCTGTCGCTGCATTCTCCCAAACGGATTCGACAGTCACGCGTGCACAAGTCCGTGCTGAACTGCAGCAGCTGGAGCAGGCGGGCTATGACCCGTCTAGAGGAGAAGATCCAACTTATCCGGTCGACATCCAGGCGGCAGAGGCGCGCGTATGGAGCGAAAAAGGCACAACCGGTTATGGTGGTGTGACGTCGGGCACATCGGGATCGGGCGCTCGTGCCGTCTCTCGCCCAGCCTCGACAGAGGACATGAAGCAGCTTTATTTCGGAGGTGAATAGCAGCAGCTTGTATTTCCTGGTGCGTGTTTCGAGGAAACCGGCGTAAGACTACTCGCCATCTGCTTATCTCATTGCCGCGCGAATTGTGCGTCGAAGGCCCGTCAGGCTTTGACGCACAGTCGCATCTGCGACGCCCGGAGCCAGAACCACGGCGCATGCGCGAACTGACCGCCGATTACGCGCCACGCCCGCCGCAAACGTGCGGATTTCGCCGTCACGTCGCTGCAATTCGCATCCTTCTTGCTTGCTCTGCGCTGTAGCCGTTTGCTGTCGACGGCAAATGGGCCACTCGGGGGCCACTCGGGCGCTTTCGCTGCGCCGGACAAGGAGGAGCGATCATGCATGCGAGCGCGAAAAGAGTAGGCGTTGCAATTTTCGCCGTGGTCATTGCATTGCTTGCGGCGTGCGGCGGAGGTGGCGGCGGAAGCAGCGGCGGCGGCTCGCAGACTCCGTCGGGCGGCATTCAGCTGCAAACTGTTTCGTTCGGCGACAGCCTGTCGGACGTCGGAACCTTTGCACCGATTGCCAGCGCGGTCGGCGGAGGGCGTTTCACCACCAATCCCGGACAGGTGTGGACTCAGCTTGTCGCGCAATACTACGGTGACACGCTACGCCCAGCATTCACGATCGGCTTCGATCATCAATTGAGTGCGCAGGGCGGCTTTGGTTATGCTGAGGGCGGCTCGACAGTCGCCACACCGGCCAACCTGAACAACTTCCTGACTGACGTGATCGGCAATGTCGAAATGCCCGTCAATCAGCAGGTGGCGAGTTATCTGAAGACGCATGGAGGCTTCAACGCGGGTCAACTCGTGCTCGTGTGGGCCGGCTCGAACGACGTGCTTCGCGCGGGTCCGCTGCCAGGCGCGGCGCCCACCGTGCAGGCTGCCGCGACCACGCTGGCACAACTTGTCGCGCAGATCGTCCAGAACGGCGCCACACATGTTGTGGTCGTCAACCTTCCGAACATCGGACTGTCGCCCAAAGGGCTTGCCTCGGCCGACGGCGGGGCGAACCTTACACAGTTGTCGCAACTGTTCAACGACACCCTGAACGCCGCGCTGCAAAGCAATGGATTGCAGGGGAAGATCATTCAGGTCGATGCCTACAGCTGGATAAACCAGATTTTCGCGAACTTCCAGGCTAACGGATTCACGGTCTCCAATACGCGCCAGGCCTGCGATCCATCGCGGACGCCGGATGACACAGCGTTGCTATGTTCGCCGGCTACATACACCGCACCCAATGCCGACCAGACCTATATGTTTGCCGACGACCTGCATCCGACCACGCGCATGCATCAACTGTTCGCGCAATTCGTTGAACGGCAGATCGCGGGCACGGGGCTTGGTCATTAGTCGTCGCAGTTGCGCCGCCGCTGGTTTCGTCTGCGCTTGCTGGCGCGGCCCTCAATGCGCTCCGGCGGCGCGCATGGCCCGGTATTCGCGCCGCACGATGTCCATGAGTTCCGAGACGGACGTGAGCGTGCTTTTTTGCTCATAGGTCACGCGACCGCGCTGCATCAACATGATGCGATCGGCGATATCGAGCGTCTGCGCGTAGTTGTGCATGATCATGATGATCGACAGGCCGCCTTTTTCCTTCAGGCGCATCAGAAGATCGATGATGAGTCCCGCCTCGCGTGCGCCCATCGCGGCGAGCGGCTCGTCGAGCAACAGAATCTTCGCGTTGGAATGCACGGCGCGCGCCACGGCGATGGCCTGGCGCTGACCGCCCGAAAGGCGCTCCACGGGCAATTCCACGGAAGGCACATGCACGCCGATATCGTCCAGACACTGCGCAGCGCGCTCGCGCATCTGCTTGTGATCGAGCAGCCTGAACGGCCCGCGCCGCACGATCTCACGGTTCAGGAACATGTTGTGGTAAATGCTCAGCGAATTCGCGAGCGCGAGATCCTGATACACGCATTCGATACCGAGCGAGCGCGCATGATCGACCGAGCGAAGCAGCGTCTCCTGGCCGTC
This sequence comes from Paraburkholderia bengalensis, assembly GCF_037126505.1. Taxonomy (NCBI): domain Bacteria; kingdom Pseudomonadati; phylum Pseudomonadota; class Betaproteobacteria; order Burkholderiales; family Burkholderiaceae; genus Paraburkholderia; species Paraburkholderia bengalensis. The sequence goes on along the minus strand of NZ_JACFYJ010000119.1, from coordinate 8,056 downwards.
GATGTAGAGCGTGCCGCCCGTTGGCTGGTGAAAGCCGGTGAGAATCTTGACGAGCGTCGACTTGCCCGCGCCGTTGTCGCCGAGGATGCCCAGAATTTCGCCCTTGCCGAGCGTGAGCGAAACGCCGTCGAGCGCGGTCACGGCGCCGAATCGTTTGACGAGGCTGTCGCCGCGCAGCGCCAGCGGCAAGTCGGGCGTTGCGCTCGGTGTGGTATTCGCGCTGGGAGAGGCTGTCTGCCGTTCGTCCATTAACGTCCTGCCTTGCGGCGAATGCGCCCGATGTGGATGTTGAAGATCATCGCCGCCAGAATCGCGCCACCGAGAATGATATTGAACGTGAACGCGTTGATGCCGATGAGCGTGAAGCCGTCGTTGAGGATGCCGAGCACCGCCGCGCCGATCAGCCCGCCCACGATCGTGCCCGAGCCGCCCGTGAGCGGCGTGCCGCCGATCACAGCGGCGGCCACGGCGAGAAACATGATCTGATTGCCGCCCGCCTGCGGATCGATCGACGTAATGCGAAAGGCTTCGAGCATCCCGGTGAAGCCCGCGAGCACCGCGGCAAGGATGAAGTTGCCAAGGCGCAGCCGGTTCACATGGATACCGGCCTCGCTCGCGCCGAGCGGATTCGCGCCCGCGGCCTGCGTATGCAGGCCCCAGCGCGTATGCGCAGCAGCACGTGCATGGCGAAGGCGATCGCCACGGTCCAGATGATCTCGCTATAGCCCCACGCGCCCATGACGGCCGAAAACGCGGGCGACCCCGGCGCGGGCGCGGGCGTGCCGCGCGACACCGTGAGCGTGATGCCGTTGATCAGAAACAGCGTGCCGAGCGTCGTGACGAACGAGGGCAGCCGCAGCCACACCGTCACGGCGCCGTTCACGAAGCCGACGAGTGCCGCGGCCACGAGCCCCGCGATGACGGCCAGCCACATCGGCGCGCCTGCGTCGTTCGCGAACACCATCATGAACGGCGCGAACGCGAACACCATGCCTGCGGACAGGTCGATGTCGCCACCGATCATCAACATGATTTCGCCGAACGCGATGATTGCAACGGGCGCGATGAACTGCGAAAGGTTGACGAGGCTCGCGTTGGTGAGCAGGAAATCGTGGTTCGCGAACTCGAAATAGGCGGCCAGCAGCACGGCCACCAGCAGGATGCGCAATTCGGCCGCCCAGTGCGATGCGAATGAAACGCCCGCGCGCCGGGGCGCGCGGGTCGCTTCGAGCTTGCTGGTTTCGTCCACTGTATTCATCACGACTTGATTGCGCCGTTCATCGGAACGATTTGCGGCTTGGTGGTCTTGCCTTCATAGCGCGTCGACGTGTTCAGGTATGGGTCGACGGTGTCCTTCGTCACGAATTTCAGGCCGGTATTGATGTCTGCAGGCCCGACCAGTCCGCCCGAGGCGAGGAATACGAACGCCTCCATCACCGTGTAGAAGCCCTGTACGTAGGGCTGCTGGTCGATGGTGAAGTCGAGGAAGCCCTCGTGGATCAGCTGAATGGTCGTCGGCAGCAGGTCGAAGCCGCCGCCGTGCACACCTTTCGACGGCAGGTTCGATTCCTTCATCACCTGCGCGACGCCCTGCGTGCTGCCCGCATCGACGGCGAACATGCCTTTCAGATCCTGGTGGCCCAGATAGAACGACTTGATCTTCGATAGCTCTTCGTTGACCGTCGCGCCCGTGGCGACCGTCTGGATGTCGATCTTCTTGCCGGACTTCTTGATGGCGTCGCTCGCACCGTCCAGACGCGGCTGGATATTGAGCTGCCCCGGTGTCGCGATGAACAGCGCGACCATGCCGCTGTCGATCAGGCTCACGATGCGCTCGCCCATCTGGTAGCCGGACAGATACAGATCCTGGCCGATGTAGGCGAGGCGCGGATTCTTCTTGCCGCGCGGCGCATCGGCGTTATAGGCGAACACGGGAATCCCTGCGTCGAGCGCGGCCTGGATCGGCTTGTCGAAGGCGCCCGGATCGACGATGGGCACAGCGATGGCGTCGGCCTTTGCGGCAATCGCGGAGTTCACGGCGCGGACCATCTCGCCAGCATCGGACGTTGCCGAGCCCGTCCACTGATAGTCCATCCCGAGCAGCGAGCATGCATCCTGAATACCGTACTGCGTGGGTACGAAGAACGGATTGGTGGTGACGTGATTGACGAACACGACCTTCCACTTCTTGTGCGACGGAAAAGCCGCCTCCGCTGCCTGCGCGGTGCCGATCAGCCCGCCCGCGCCGGTGAGCGCGCCCATCAGCGAAAGCGCTGCGCCTAGTCCCGTGCCCTGCATCAGTCCCCGCCGCGCCGCGCTGAAACCGGTGCGGTTGTTTTCCTGGTCGTCATCGCGTTGCTGTGCCATCTCTTCCTCCGTTTCTCTTCTTCGTTGGTCGATGTGGTCGACTTTGCGTCGATCGCGTGCAGATGCTTGGCGGCACCGGGAGTGCGCTGGGCAGCGCGGGAATGTGGAGGGAAGACGTCGACCCCAATCCAGACGCGCTCGATGTGCGCCCTGCGATACCGCAAAAATGTTAGTGCAACGCGGTTGCACCATCTAGCCCATGTATACCCGTTACTAGTCCGGCTATTGGAAGGTCACGTCATGGAATCGAAAACGCCGGCTCGCGGGCGAACGCACCGCGCGTCTGGGCAGCGCGCCTCGCCGCATTACGACCGCCTCAAGGTAGTCGGCGCCATCTTCGCGAGGTCGATGGTGCCCGCGCCGGGCGCCGTCGCCGGCTTGTCGGCGTGTTTCGCCGCGCTCGCGCCGAGGCCCGTGCCGCCCGATCTGCGCCGCGCCGCATGCCGCTCGATGATGCGCTGGAGCAGACAGAACGCGCACAACAGCGCGCCGATCACGATACGCGTCCACCACGAACTGAGCGTGCCGTCGAAGGTGATCAGTGTCTGGATCGTGCCGAGTATGCCGACGCCGAACACCGAGCCGATGACGTAACCGACGCCGCCCGTGAGCAGCGTCCCGCCGATCACGGTCGCGGCGATCGCATCGAGCTCCATGCCTTGCGCCTGCAAGCCATAGCCCGAGAGCACGTACAGCGTGAACACGAAACCGCCGAGCGCCGAGCAGAAGCCGCTGACGGCATACACGCCGATGCGCGTGCGGGCAACGGGCAAGCCCATCAGCAGCGCCGAACGTTCGTTGCCGCCGAGCGCATAGACATTGCGGCCAAAGCGCGTGAAGTGCGCGACATAGATGGCCACGGCAAGCGTCAGCAACGCGATCAGCGCGCCCGATGTCAGCGAGGCGCCGCCGATCGGCACGCTGAAGCCTGCCATCGCGTGAAAGGTCGATTCGTTGATCGTAATCGACTGCGTGGTGATCAGAAAGCAGGCGCCGCGCGCGAGGAACATGCCCGCCAGCGTCACGATGAACGGCTGCAAGCGGAAGAAGTGGATCAACGCGCCCATCGCCGCGCCGTAGAGCGCGCCGAACGCGAGCACGAGCGGCGCGATGACCCAGACGGGCCAGTGCAGGCGTTCGGCGCCGATCGCGCAGAGGATCGTCGTGAGCGCGACGACGGAGCCGACGGACAGATCGATGCCGCCCGACACGATCACGAGTGTCATGCCGACCGCGACGATCAGCAAAAACGCGTTGTCGACGAGCAGGCCAAGCAGCACCTGCAGCGAGAAGAAGCCTGTGTACATCACCGAGCCGAAGCCGAACAGCACGGCGAACAGCACGATGGTCACCACGATGGGCAGCGTGCGCGGATCGAGCAGCCGGCCGAGCATATTGTTCATTCTGGAGTCCCGGTAAGCGGCCGCGCCTTGACGAACGCAAAGGCGCGCAACAGATGACGCGCGAGCATCGCGCGCGCGACGCTCGACTGGATCACGCTCACGAACAGCACGACGATGGCTTTCACGACGAGCGTCGCTTCGGGTGGCACGCCGATCGAGTAGGTCGTGTAGGTGAGCGTCTGGATGATGAGCGCGCCGAGCACCGTGCCCGTCAGGCTGAAGCGTCCGCCGAGCAGCGAGGTGCCGCCGAGCGTCACGGCCAGTATCGCGTCGAGTTCGAGCAGCAGGCCCGCGTTGTTGCCGTCCGCGCTGCGCACGTTCGAGCTGGTGAGAATGCCGGCAACCGCCGCGGTCACCCCGGAGAACACATACACGCTGAACACGATCGCGCCCGAGCGCAAACCCGCGAGCCGCGTCGCAACGGGATTGACGCCGATCGCGCGGATAAAAAGCCCCAGCGCCGTGCGATTGACGAGCAACGCGGTGGCGAGCGTCGCGCCAAGCGCGATCCAGACGGAACACGGCACGGTTGCGAAATAGCCGCCGCCGAACACGAGATAGCCGCGCGCGCCGATCGGAATGATCTGTCCGCCCGTCAGCAGCTGCGCCACGCCGCGGCCCGCCACCATCAGGATCAACGTCGCGATGATCGGCTGCATGCCGACGAACGCGACCAGCATGCCGTTCCAGACGCCCGCCAGCACGCCGACGGCAAGCGCCGCGCCCAGCGCCATGCCGATGCGCGACGGATCGTCAGCCAGCACGACGGCGGCGGCCGCGCCTGCGATCGCGACGATCGCGCCCACTGAAATGTCGATGCCGCGTGTCGCGATCACGAGTGTCATGCCCAACGAGACAATCACGAGCGGCGCGGCGCGGTTGAGGATGTCGATAGGTGCGCCGAACAGATGCCCGTCGAGCATCACGATCGACAGGAAGTTCGCGCGGTGGATGACGTCGATGACGAACAGCACGATCAGCGTCAACGCTGGCCACACGAGCTGATGCCCGAACAATGCCTTGACCCGCTTCATGACTGGTTTCTCTTCGGGGCTCGTTGCGGGGTTCATTCGCTTCCTCCCGCGATCAACCGGTACACCTGGTCTTCGGATATCGCGCTGCCCGTCACGTCCGCGATCTTGCGGCGGTCGCGCAGTACCGCGATGCGATGGCTCACGCGCACCACCTCGCCCACTTCGGACGAGATGAACAGGATCGCGAGGCCTTTCGCGCACAACGCCAGCACGCGGTCCATGATCTCGAACTTGGCGGCGACGTCGATGCCGCGCGTGGGTTCGTCGAGTATCAGCATCTTCGGTTCCGTGACGAGCCAACGCGCGAGCACGACTTTCTGCTGGTTGCCGCCCGACAGCAGGCCGATCTGCTGTTCGGCGTCGTGCGCCTTGATGCCGAGCTGCTTGATGTACGCATCGGCGATCTCGCGCTGCTTCGCGCGGCCAATCGCGCGCAGCCAGCCGCGCCGCGCCTGCAGCGCGAGAATGATGTTCTCGCGCACCGACAGCGCCGCCACGATGCCTTCCTTCTTGCGGTCTTCCGGGCAATAACCGATGCCGTGGCGCACTGCATCGTGCGGCGAACTGAGCTTCACGTTCTTGCCTTCGACGTTCATCGTGCCCGCGTCGGTTTTTTCGACGCCGAACAGCAGGCGCGCCGTCTCCGTGCGTCCGGAGCCGAGCAGGCCCGCGAGGCCGAGGATCTGGCCGGGCTGCACGTCGAGGTCGATGGGATTCATCACGCCGCGTCGGGCGACGCCCTGGATCGACAGAAATGGTTCGCTGCTGGCCTGCTGCTGCGGCGTCTCGGGCGCGCCGCTTTTCAGGCGCTCCGTCATCCGGTTGTGGCCGATCATCTTCGCGACGAGCTGCTCGACGGGCAAATCGCGCGCATGATATTCGCCCTCGCGCTCACCGTTGCGCATCACCGTGATGCGGTCGGAGATCGCATACGTCTGTTCGAGAAAATGCGTGACGAACAGGATCGCGATGCCTGATTGCTTGAGCTGGCGCAGCACGTCGAAGAGCCGTGCCACTTCGCCGTCGTCGAGACTCGAGGTCGGTTCGTCGAGTATCAGCACGCGTGCCTTCACAGAAACGGCACGCCCGATGGCGACCATCTGCTGCACGGCGATGGGATACGCGTCGAGGGATTTGGTGACGTCGAGCGAGACGTTCAGCCCCGCGAGCACGGCTTGCGCGCGCGCGTGGATCGCTTTCCAGTCGATCATGCCGCGCCGCATCGGCTGCCGCCCGGCGAAGATGTTCTCCGCGACGGACAGGTTGGGGCACAGATTGATTTCCTGATAGAGCGTCTGAATGCCGGCGGCTTCCGCTTCGAGCGGCGTCGCGAAGCGCACGGGCTCGCCCGCGAGACGAATCTCGCCGGCGTCGTGTTCGTGCACGCCTGTGAGGACGTTGATGAGCGTGGATTTGCCCGCGCCGTTTTGCCCCATCAACGAATGGATTTCGCCCGGAAAGAGACGAAAGTCGACGCCCGAGAGCGCTTTCACGCCCGGAAACGCCTTGCTGATACCGATGGTTTCAAGCAGCGGTTGTGCGGCCATATGCGTGACGTGAGCGTGCCATGGACGTGTCGCGATGACGGTATGAAATCCGGTGCGCCTTCATCACGAAGACGCTCCGGACGCTTGCGGCACGGCCGCCGTTCAGTACTTGCGCTGCGGCAGAATCTGCGCGGCGACGTTCATCGGGAACACGGTCTCGTTGGTCACGATGCGCTTGGGCACCTGCTTGCCCGCGGCGACGTCCTTCACGGCCGTCATGAGTTGCGGTCCGAGCAGCGGGCTGCATTCGACGTCGACATTGATCTTGCCGGCGATCATCGCTTCGAAGCCGCCCTTGGTCGCGTCGAACGACACCACGCTCACGTCCTTGCCCGGCTTGATGCCCGCTTCTTCCATCGCCTGGATCGCACCGAGCGCCATGTCGTCGTTATGCGCGTAGACCACGTTGATCTGCTTGCCGTAGGTCTTCGCGAAAGCCTCCATCACCTGCTTGCCGCCCGCCAGCGTGAAGTCGCCGCTTTGCGACGCGATGATCTTGAACTTCGGATCGTTCTTGATCACTTCGATCAGGCCCGCATGACGGTCGTTCGCCGGTGCGGAGCCGACCGTGCCCTGCAGCTCGGCGATGTTGATCGGACCGGCATCGTTCTTGTAGCGCTCTTCGAGCCAGCGGCCCGCGCGCCGTCCTTCTTCGAGGAAGTCAGAGCCGATCATCGTCACGTAAAGCGACGAGTCTTTCACGTCGATCGAACGGTCCGTGAGAATGACGGGAATCTTGGCGTTTTTCGCTTCCGTCAGAACGGGCTCCCAGCCCGACTCGACGACGGGCGAGAACGCAATTACGTCCACCTTCTGCGCGATGAACGAGCGGATCGCCTTGATCTGGTTTTCCTGTTTCTGCTGCGCGTCCGAGAACTTCAGGTTGATACCGGCATCTTTCGCCGCCGATTTCACTGATACGGTATTTGCCGTGCGCCATGCGCTTTCGGCGCCGACCTGCGAGAAACCCAAGGTGATCTGTTTGTCCCCGGCAAAGCTGTTGATGCTGGCCCCAATGGCGAGCGCGGCTCCGATGAGCCCGACCGCAAGGCGCGTGGCGACTTTCATGTTACGTCTCCGATGTGGTTGTTTTCCCGGCGCAACCCTGCACGTACGCGACGACGGCGCTGACGCGACGGCACAGACTTGCGCCACCTCTAGCTGCTGCAAAAAGGGCAACTGACAATCAATCTGGAAACCATGTTCGGGCGGTTGCTGTCCGGTAATCGCTTCTGACGGACACCCGGCGCGCCCACCTGTCCGGTGTCAAAGCCAGGCAACGTGGTTAACGCGTCTGATTTTTACTTATAGCCAAACTATATGTGCGTTACGCCGCGCCTTCGATTAGCGTTTTCCCCACGTTCGAGCAGCGAATCATAATGCTATTCATTGTCAGGTGGCGTCTGAAAGTCCGTATTCCCGCACGTTTTAGGCAGATACGAAAAAGCATTAGGAATATTTCATGCCACAGCGTCACGGAAAGTACTCATTCCTGCAATCGGGCGATTGTTCTATATAGTAATACTATCGAGAGCACATTAATCACCGAGACACCATGACTGACCAACCCCGCAAACTGCGCTCCGCCGCCTGGTTCGGCACCGCCGACAAGAACGGCTTCATGTACCGCAGCTGGATGAAGAACCAGGGCATTCCCGATCACGAATTCGCCGGCAAGCCGATCATCGGCATCTGCAATACGTGG
>NZ_JACFYJ010000118.1:0-20539 GCF_037126505.1 Paraburkholderia bengalensis | reverse complement strand
GCCTGCGCAGCAAAGACACCATCGCGGATGCCAGCGCAGAGGGCGAACACACATCAGAAAAGCCTGCGCAGCAAACACCGCCATCGCGGATGCCCGCGCGAAAGGGCAAGCACACAACCCCCGCGAAAACGGGCACACCACACCAGCGTCGCAGACAAAAACCGAACCCCTACCCTATCTCCCGCCCCGCCGTCTCCCGGATAAACGGCAACGCCAGCAACGACACGACACCACATCCCATCAGATACCACGCCGGCGCAAGCGTACTCCCCGTCAGCTGAATCAGCCACGTCGCGAAGAACTGCGCGAAGCCGCCAAAAATCGATACGCCAAGGCAATACACGATCGACATCCCCGTCGCGCGAATCTCGCGTGGAAACATCTCGGGAAGCATCACGATGTTCGGCACGGCGGTGAACGCGACGAGCACGCCCAGCACCGCGACGACGGCCAGCAGCACCGGCACCGTCGGCATCGCGTTGATGATCATGAACGCGGGATACACGGCCGCGATCAGCAGCACACGCGAAATCCACAGCACGCGTTTGCGTCCGTAGCGATCGGACAGCGAACCCGCGAACGGCGAACAGATCACCGTGACGAACGCCGCCGTCCACGATGCCCACAAGGCGAGCGACATCGGCAGATGCAGGATCTTGATCGCATATGTGGAAAGGTAGAACAGCACGATGTAGTTCGCCGCCGTGCCGCCGATCGTCGTCACCACGCCCGACGCGATCGAGCCCAGATGCGTGCCGACGATCTCGCGCACCGGACGCGCGACGTTCGCGGCCTCGAGTGCCGAAGACCCGTTCGTCGACGCAGGCAGCGGCAGCGTTTCGTCGAGATGCCGCCGGATATACACGCCAATCGGCCCCATCGCCATGCCGATCACGAACGGGACGCGCCAGCCCCAGCTTTCGAGCGCGTGCGTCGACAGCAGCGCGGCTAGCGCGACGCCGAGCAGCGAGCCGACGACCGTGTTGAGGCCCTGACTCACGAACTGCCAGCTGCCGTAGAAGCCGCGCGTGCGAGTGCTGCCGTACTCCAGCAGCAGCGACGTCGACGCGCCGATCTCGCCCCCCAGCGCAAAGCCCTGAATCAGCCGCGCCAGAATGACGAGCGCGGGCGCGGCAAGGCCGATCGATGTATACGTCGGCGCAAACGCGATGATCGCCGAGCCGAGCGTCATCAGCCACAGCGTCAGGCTCATGGCCGCCTTGCGTCCCGCGCGGTCCGCATACGCGCCGAGCATGACGCCGCCCACGGGCCGCATGATGAAGCCGACGCCGAACGTGCCCACGGCCAGCATCAGTTGAGTCAGTTGCCCTTCGACGGGGAAGTACAGCTTGCCGATGATCGTCGCGAAGAAGCTGTAGATCGTGAAGTCGAAGAACTCGAGGCCGTTGCCGAGCGTGATCGCCGCAATCGCCTTCGCGTGGCTCGCGCGTTGCGGATGCGCATCGGCCGTTGGGGAAGCGCCTGTTGCAGAAGCGCCCGTATCCGGCGTAGAGGCAGACGTTGCTGCTGTATAGACCATGTCAGTCTCCCGCGCGTCAGACGAGAAACGCCTGCGCGAGACGCACCCAGTAGGCGGCGCCCGTCGCGAGGCAATCGTCGTTGAAGTCGTAGCCGGGGTTGTGGACCATGCAGCCACCCTCGCCGTCCCCGTTGCCGATGATCAGATACGCGCCCGCGCATTGCTCGAGCATGAACGCGAAATCCTCGCTGCCCGTCAGCGGCTGCATGCTCGCGATCAGGCCTTCCTCACCAACCCAGTCGCGCGCGACTTGCGTCGCGAAGGCTGTCATCTGCGCATCGTTGACCAGCACAGGATAGCGGCGCTGGTAGTCGATCTCGGCGTGTGCGTGATACACGGCCGCCTGCGCATGCACGACTTCCTGAATGCGCATTTCCAGATAGCTGCGCACTTCGGGCTTCAGCGCGCGCACCGACAACCGCATTTCCGCCATCTCAGGAATCACGTTGGGTGCTTCGCCCGCATGGATCGCGCCGACCGTGATGATCGCCATGTCGAGCGGCGCGACGTTGCGCGACACGATGGTCTGCAACGCGAGCACGATCTGCGCGCACACGACGACAGCATCGACAGCCTTGTGCGGCATCGCGCCGTGGCCGCCGCGCCCCGTCACCTTGATGATCACGGTATCCGACGACGCCATGAACGAGCCCGGCAGAAAGCCGAACTTGCCCGTCGGATGACCCGGCATGTTGTGCATCGCGAAGACGGCGTCGCAGGGAAACCGCTCGAACAGACCGTCGTCGATCATTTTCTTCGCGCCCGCGAGACCTTCTTCGGCGGGCTGGAAAATCAGGTTCAGCGTGCCGTCGAACGAGCGCTCCTGCGCAAGATGCTTCGCTGCCGCGAGCAGCATCGCCGTGTGGCCGTCGTGACCGCATGCGTGCATCTTGCCGGGCAGCTTGCTCGCATACGGCAAACCCGTCTGCTCGTGAATGGGTAGTGCGTCCATGTCGGCGCGCAAGCCGAGCGTGCGCGTGCCGCTGCCTACTTTCAGTTGCCCGACGACACCCGTCTCGCCCAATCCGCGCGTCACGGTGTAGCCCCATTCGGCGAGCTTGCCGGCGACCAGGTCGCCCGTCACGTGCTCTTCGTACGCAAGCTCGGGATGCGCATGAATGCGGCGGCGCAACGCAATCATTTCGTCTTCGAGATCGGCGATGCCGGCTGGGATGACCATCGTGTTCACGCTGCTGTCTCCTTCAATGTCGTAGAACCAGCATAGCCGCGCGTTTTTTTGACGGGCAGGCGCGAAACGGTTACGGTGGCAACCATCAGTTGCCACCTGCGATGCCACCCAGGGTTCCTACCAACGGATGAAGCTTCATCAACTGCACACGCTCGCCGCCATCGCCGAAACGGGCAGCATTCGCGCCGCCGCGCGGCAATTGGGCTTGTCGCCGGCCGCCGTTACCAAATCGGTGCGCGAGCTGGAATCGGACCTGCGCGCGCCGCTCGTGATACGCGGCACCTCGGGCGTCGCGTTCACGGAATACGGACGCGCGCTCGTCGTGCATGCCCGGCTCGTGCTCGGTCAGCTCGCGCGCGCCGAAGCCGAACTCGAAGCGATGCGCGGCGCGGCGGCGGGCAAGCTGTCAGTGGGTGTGACGCCGTGGCTCGCGCTGACGTTTCTGCCGGAGACGGTCAACCGCTTCAAGCGGAAGATGCCCGACGTGCAACTGGAATTTTTCGAGGGTCTGCTGGCTGTCGTGCAGCCGCGTCTGCGCGACGGCAGTCTGGACTTTTCGATTGGCCGTCCGCCGCCAGCGTCGCCGCAATCGGAGTTTCACAACGTGCCGCTCTTTTCGACGCACTCGGCCGTGGTCGCGCGGCGCGGGCATCCGTTGGCCGAATGCCGCACGCTGCACGAATTGCAGGACGCCGAATGGGTGTTGAACTGGGATCCGGCGAGCCGCGAGTCGATGTCCGATAACCTGTTCCGCAAGCGCGGCATGAAAGTGCCGCACACGATCCATCTCGCGCATTCGTTCGCGATCGTGTTCGGCCTGCTTCAGCAGACCGATTTCCTCAGCATCTTTCCGTGGCCGCTGGTGGAAGTGAGCATCGCAAAAGAGAACTTGCAGGCGCTGCCGCTACGCGAGATCGTCGACGAGACGATTGTCAGCATCACGTCGCGGCGCGGCGTGCCGTCGAGCCCCGCGGGCGCGTGGTTCATCGAGTGCCTGCGCGAAGTGATCGACGAAGGCGCGCGCTCGCAGGACGCCGACCGCCGCCGTCTGTTTCATTCGATCGAGCTGCTTTTTTAAGGCTATTTCGCGTAGCCGACCACGCCCTTGATCTCCAGAAAGTCTTCGAGACCGAACTCGCCGTACTCGCGTCCGTTGCCCGACTGACGATAGCCGCCGAACGGCGCCTCGGGCGAATACTCGGCGTAATTCAGATAGATCGTGCCCGTGCGCAGGCGCTTCGCGACGGCGCGCGCGCGTTCCAGCGAAGCCGACTGCACGTAGCCCGCGAGACCGTAGATGCTGTCGTTGGCCATCGCGACGGCTTCGTCTTCCGTGTCGTAGCCGAGGATCGACAGCACCGGCCCGAAGATTTCCTCGCGCGCCACCGTCATGTCGTGCGTCACATGACCGAAGACGGTCGGGCGCACGTAGTAGCCATCGGCGAGACCTTCGGGACGCCCCGGGCCGCCCGCCGCCAGCACGGCGCCTTCGCGCACGCCCGTTTCGATCATCGACTCGATCTTGTCGAACTGCTGCTGGCTGATCACCGGTCCGATATCGCTCCACGGCGCACTCGCCGGACCGACGACGAGCGCTTCCGCCACTTCTTTCGCGTAGCCGAGTGCTTCGTCCATGCGCGCGCGAGGCACGAACATGCGCGTGGGCGCATCGCACGACTGGCCGCTGTTGTCGAAGCACGCGCGCGCGCCGCGCGTCACGGCATTGCGCAAGTCGGCATCGTCGAGGATCAGGTTCGCGGATTTGCCGCCCAGTTCCTGATGCACGCGCTTCACCGTATCCGCCGACGCTTTCGCGACCTGCACGCCCGCGCGCGTCGAACCTGTGAACGACATCATGTCGATGTCCTTGTGACGCGACATTGCTTCGCCGACCACCTGCCCTTCGCCGTTGACGAGATTGAACACGCCGTGCGGCACGCCTGCTTCATGCAGGATCTCGGCATAGAGCATTGCGCTCATCGGCGCGAGTTCCGACGGCTTGAGCACCATCGTGCAGCCGGCTGCGAGCGCGGGCGCGACCTTCGTGGTGATCTGCAGCGCGGGCCAGTTCCACGGCGTGATCAGACCGCACACGCCGACGGGTTCCTTGCGGATCAGGATGCTGCCCTTCATGTGCTCGAACTCGAAGCGCTGCAGCGTGCGGATCATCGTTTCCAGATGCGCGGTGCCCGTCCACGCCTGCGCGTCGTGCGCGAACTGCCTCGGCGCGCCCATTTCGCGGCTGATGGCGTCGACCATGTCGTCGTAGCGCTTGCAGTAGACCTCGAGGATCGACTGCAGCAGATCGATGCGCTGCTGCACGGTGGTTTCCGAATACGACGCAAACGCGGCTTTCGCGGCGGCGACGGCGCGATCGACATCGGCTGCGCTGCCCAACGAAATCTGCGCGAACGGTCGGGCCGTGGAAGGATCGATCACATCGAGCGTTTGCGGCTCGACGGGGTCGATCCATTTGCCGTCGATATAGAACTGCGTGGCGTGCTGCATGAGATTTCCTCCAAACGATGATGGCTAACGATGCATTACATCGACTGCACTCAAACTACATGTCTTCAAATCGAAATTCATTGCTGCGCGGCTTTGGCTCAGACTCCCGGTTCCCAATCAATCTGTTTTTCAACGCGATTCATTCTGGAGACTGCGACATGAGCAACATCACCTTTACCCGCATCGACGCCAGGGGTCCGGGCGCTTCGGGCCTGCAACCGGCGCTGCACGATCCCGCCGATGTGATTCTCGACGGCGCAAAGGCGCCCCATGCCCTGACCGCTTTTTCCGATGCCGACAACGTGCTGACGGCGGGCGTATGGCAATGCGATGCCGGCACGTTGAAGCTGTCCGACCTACCCATCCATGAAGTGTGCGTGCTCATCGAAGGCGAAGTGGTGATCACCAGCGACGACGGCCGCAGCGAAAGCTACAAGGCCGGTGAGGCGTTCATTCTGCACAAGGGCTTCTCCGGGACGTGGCATATGCCTGTTGCTACCAAGAAGTACAGCATCGTGTATTGTGGGTGAGCTTCGCTCTTCGCTTTTAAGACCGCGCGGTTCTTCTGCGCGGTTTTTCTGTTTGATGGTTTTTTGTCTGCGGGGCTTTAGTTGTTTCGCGGGCATCCGCGTTTTGTCCTCGGTCTTTTGGCGTTGCCCCTGTGCGGGGCTGCACTTACTTTCTTTGCCGCCGCAAAGAAAGTAAGCAAAGAAAGCGGGCTCACACCGCTAGTGCTTGTTTTTACCCACGGGCTCTCAACGTCCCCATCCTTCGTTCGTTAGCGCCATGGCTACTGTGTGTTGCGCGCGCATTTCGCCGCGCCTCACCCGCTTCGCGCACTCACGTCACAACACACACCCGTGAATCGCGCGCGCCCTGTGCGGCAAACTCTGTGTAGGCCGTTGCGCTGCACACGACCATCGCTTCGCGATATCCAGACCATTCGGGCGCTGACATCTACGGCGAGACAACCTACACAGAGTTTGCCGCACAGGGCGATAAAGGTCAGATCGGGTTGGCGTTTGCGCGTACGCATGAAGCGGGTGAGGCCACTGCAAGCAAGCTGGCAACAAATATCGAACAGCGCGGTGCCGCGTGAAGTGCGGGGACATGGAGAGCCCGTGGACAATCGACAAGGATTGGCGGTGTGAGCCCGCTTTCTTTTGCCTACTTTTCTTTGCGGCGGCAAAGAAAAGTAGGTGCCGCCCCGCACAGGGGCAACGCTAACTAACCAGAGACAAAACGCGGATGCCAGCGAAAAAGCGAAAAAGCAAAAAAGCAAAAAACCCAACCAGCGTCGCAGACAAAAAAAAACCTACATCGGAAACCCAAGCGCCTTGATGGAATTAATCCACCACCTCCGCCATCCGCCGCGATCGTCGGCACCATCGAATGCATTGAAAGTAATCTTCGCCGCGATCCATCGCACCGGCTCGGGCGGAATATAAGAAGGCCCCTTGCGCGAAATATCCAGCGACGTGATCAACGTATCGCGATTCCACAGCATTTCGAGCCCCATGCGCGCGCCGAACCGGCTGCCGGCGACACCAAAGCCGGTATAACCCGCGACAAACACCGTCTTGCCGCCGTGGTACTTGCGCGCAAACACAGCGCCCCGCGAGCAGTAGTCGATCGGCCCGCCCCACGCATGCGTGAACGTCACGTCGTCGAGTTGCGGGAACGTCCGGTAGAACGCTTCTGCCAGCTTGTAATAAGTGGACTCGTCGCGATCCTGCGCGGGGTTGTTGTTGCCGCCAAAGTGATAGCTCACCCGTCCGCCAAAAATGATGCGGTTGTCTTTCGTCAGCCGGAAATAGTTGAGCTGCGTGCGCGTGTCGTACACACCCTGGCGATTCTTCCAGCCAATGCGCGCCATCTGCTCATGCGTCAGCGGACTCGTCGCGATGATGTGATCGCGCACCTGCATCACGCGCCGGTTGATATCCGTCACGCCGACCTTCGCCGTGCCCGTGCCGAGCAGCACGCGCGGCGTTTCGATGCGGCCCGCCTGCGTGTGCACGATCATCTTCTTGCCCGCGTCGACGAGACGCGTCAGCGGCGAATGCTCGTGCAGCCGCACGCCGAGCTTCAACGCGGCCGCTTTCAGGCCCCACGCGAGCTTCGCGGGATGAATGGTGCCGCTGCGGTTGCGCGACCACATCGCGCCTGCAAACAAGGGCGAATTCAGCTGCTCGCGTGCTTTTTCGCTGTCGAGAAGCACGACATCGTGACCGTGCGACACGTGCAGTTCGAAGTCGGTCCGCAAATGGCCGAGATGCTTTTCCTCGACGGCCACGGTCATCTCGCCGTTCCATTCGACATCCGCTTCGATGCCGTAGCGCACGAGCGATTCCTTGAAGCCGTCGAGGTTCTCCTGGCCCAGACGCTCGAGCACGTCGAGGTCTTTCGGAAACACGCGCGTCGCGTTCGGCAAGCCGTGCATCACCGATGTCGAAATGATGCCGCCGGGACGCCCCGAAGCGCCGTATGCGATCTTGCCCGCTTCGATCAGCACGACGTCGAGCGACGGATCGTTTTCCTTCGCCTGAATCGCGGCCCACAAACCCGTAAAGCCGCCGCCGACGATCACGAGGTCGGCCGCCGTGGGTCCGATCAACTCGCGCTCGACGGCGGGCGCCGCCGGATTGTCCAGCCAGAACGGAAACAGCTTTACACCTTCGAATGCGCGTTTGACCGACTCGCTCATCTTCTCACCTGCTCAATTCCAGTCTTTATCAATGAAGCCGCCAGGGCACGTCCGCTTATTACGGTTCGCTTGATTACGGTCCGCTTTATTACGGTCCGTTTTATTACGCCGCGTCCTGCGTGTCGAACACTTCTTCGCGCGGCGCCGTCACCCGGTTGCTCTTCGCCTGACGCGGCTCGACCATCCTGATCTTCGCATGCGTCGCCTTGTGGCTGCCGCGCACCCAGCGCCGGCCTTGCGGCCCGTACACGCCGTCGGGCTCCGGAAAGCACTGCAGCATCGTCACGTACAGCACGCAAGCCATCGTCAGCGAAACGGGCAGGCTGATGTCGATGCCGCCCGCCAGCTGACCGAGCGGCCCGACGAACTGATCCGGCAGATTGACGAACGCGAGACCCGTCAGCGCGCTGGGAATCCACGCGCCCATCGCGCGCCAGTTCCAGCCATGCGTGAACCAGTAGTGGCCGCCGCGGCCGCCGCGATTGAACACCTGCAGATCGTCGGACAGATAAAAGCCGCGTCGCGTCACATAGCCGATGATCATGATCGCCATCCACGGCGTGCTGCACGAGTTGATCAGCACCGAGAACGTCGACACGCTCTCGACGAGATTGAACACGAAACGCCCCAGAAAAATGAAGCCGATTGCCGCGCAGCCGATCAGGAATGTCGCGGGCACGCGGTCGAGCAGCTTCGGGAACATGCTCGACATGTCGAGGCCCGTGCCGTACAGCGCTGTCGTGCCCGTCGACATGCCGCCGATGATCGCGATCAGACACACGGGCAGAAAGAACCAGTTCGGCGAAATTGCCAGCAGGCCGCCGACGTAGTTGTTCGACGCGATGTAGTCAGGCGCGTTCGACGCGATGATCGTCGCCGTCGCGAGCCCGAAGAAGAACGGCACGAAGGTCGCGATCTGCGCGACGATCACGGCGAGCATCGTGCGATGCTTGGGCGTGTTCTCGGGAATGTAGCGCGCCCAGTCGCCCATCGTCGATGCGAACGATACCGGGTTGCTCAGCGCGACGAGCACAGCGCTCACGAACGCCGGCCAGAAACCTGCTGCGCCGAGCGCGACCTTGCCTGCGTAGTGACTGTCGAACGGACCCGCGAAAGCGAAGATGCCCGCGATGAACAACAGACTCGCCGTCCACACGGCAATCTTGTTGATCCACAACATGAAGCGAAAACCGTAGATGCAGACCGTCAACACGAGCACTGCGAACACGCCATATGCAAGACTCAGCGTGAGTCCATTGACGGGCAGTCCCAGCAGATGATTCGCGCCGCCAACCAGGGCATCGCCGGAACTCCACACTGCGAGCGAAAAGAACGCGACGGATGTGAGCAGCGCGAGAAACGAGCCGACGATCCGCCCATGAATGCCGAAGTGCGCGCCCGACGAGACAGGATCATTCGTGCCGTTGCGCATGCCGAACAGGCTCATTGGCGCGAGAATGCACGAGCCGATCACCACGCCCGCCACGATCGACGCGACGCCCGCCCAGAACGACAGCCCCAGCAGCACGGGAAAGCTGCCGAGCACCGAGGTTGAAAACGTATTGCAGCCGCCGAACAGCAGCCGGAAGAGATCGATGGGCCGCGCGTAGCGGGAACGGTCGGGGATGCGTTCGAAACCGAAGGTCTCGACGGTCGTGATGCTGTTGTTGCTTTCGATGCTGCTGCTCATGTCTCCGACTCCTCTGACGGCCAGGGAAATCACCACGGCTCGCCGCAGGCAGGCGGCGTCCGTTTTCTAACGAATGTCTGGCCGCCACTGTAAAGACAAACAAAGCAGGCAAAAATATCGGCCGCACAACCTTTACTTCGATACCCGTCGATGTAAGCCAGAAGCCTTGCCCAGCAACGCGTTTCGCGGCCGGCGCGCGGCACTCGAAAGCGGCAAAGCAGGCGCGCGCGGCGCAAAACGTCGAAAGAATTCGGCAGATTTCACACGCGGCGGCGCTTCCTTGCGGCCGCAACGGACGGCATCGGAATCGGCACGCTGCCCGTCATGCCCTCTTCGATCAGGAAATCGCGGAACAGACTCGCGACCTGCGGCAGGCGCTTGTCCGACACATGCATGACGTACCAGTCGCGCTCGATCGGATTGTCGGGCAGCGGCAACAGCGCGAGCAGACCCGCCTGAAACTCCAGCGTGCATGCGTGCAGCGACAGGAACGAGATGCCGAGCCCCGCTTCGACCAGTTGCTTGATGGCCTCGTTGCTCGACAGCTCCGAGCCGATGTGGATCTTGCAGCCCGCCTGCCTGAACAGGTTTTCGACCGTCGAACGCGTGCCCGAGCCGCGCTCGCGCACCAGCAGGTTCGCCGATTCGAGGTCGCCGAGCGTCAGACGCTTGCGCTTCATCAGCGCATGCCCAGGCGCCGCGACGAACGCCATCGGGTGCTTCACGAATGCCGTCGCGACCGTGCGCAGTTCGCGCGGCGGGCTGCCCATGACGGCGAGATCGATTTCATGCGTGGCCAGCATGCGGATGATGTCCGCGCGGTTGCCGACCTTGAACTGCACCTTCACCTGCGGGCGCGCTTCAGTGAAGCGCACCAGAAATGGCGGAATCAGATATTCGGCCGTGGTGATCGCGCCGATGCGCAGCGTGCCGCCCTGCTCGCCGTGCAGCGCGGCGAGATCGTCGGCGGCGCCGTTCCACAAGTCGAGGATTTCGAGCGCATAGCGCGCGAGAATTTCGCCCGCCGCCGTCAGTTGCACGCCACGGCCCACGCGCTGCAACAGCGGCGCGCCCGCCGCCTCTTCGAGCAGGCGGATTTGCAGCGACACGGCCGGCTGCGTCAAACGCAGCTCCTGCGCCGCGCCCGATACGCTGCCGAGCTTCGCCACTGTATGCAGCGCCTTCAGCTGACGAAACGTTGCCGCCTTTAACATAAGTGTTCACCTATATGTTTCGTACAAACATTAAATTGTGCTGCGGTTTTTTCCGATTTTATACTCGGCCTGACTGATGAAGTTCGCGCATCAATCTAATCCGAAACGATTAAGTGGAGAGAACGCATGATGGCCTCGATCGATCGACACACAGCCGGCAGCAGCACGCTACAGCCGCATCGCATCGTCGTCGTGGGCGGCGGCGTCGGCGGACTGGGACTTGCGACGCGTCTTGGCGAATCGCTCGGCAAGAGCGGCCACGCGCAAGTCGTCCTCGTCGACCGTTCACCGACGCACTTCTGGAAGCCGCTGCTGCACGAGGCCGCGTCGGGCCAGATCGACCCCGCCACGCATCAGCTGCAATACGCGGTGCAGGCGCGGCGCCACGGCTTCGAATTCGAGCAGGGCTCGCTGCAAGCCCTCGACCGCGCCGAGCGCCGCATCACGATCAGCGCGAGCGCGACGCGGATGGCCGCGAAGTGCTGCCCGCGCGCGACATTGCATTCGACACGCTCGTGCTCGCGCTCGGCAGCGTGACGAATTACTTCGGCGTGCGCGGCGCACAGGAGCATGCGCTGCCGCTCGAATCCGTCACGCATGCCGAATCGTTCCGGCGCAAGCTGCTCGATGCCTGCACGCGCGCCAATCACGTGCGGCGCTTGAGCGGCGCGCAGCAGGTGCAGCCCGTGTCGATCAACATCATCGGTGCAGGTGCGACGGGCGTCGAACTCGCGGCGGCACTGCGCGACAGCATCCGATTGATGCATCGCTACAGCCTCTTTGCCCTCGACCCCGAGCGCGACTTTCGCATTCGCCTGATCGAAGGCACCGATCGCGTGCTGCCCGCGTTGTCGCAACGTATTTCAGCGCGCGCGCAACGGATACTCGGCGGACTCGGCGTCGATGTGCTGACCAGCACGCGCGTCACCGAAGTGCGCGCCGATGCCGTGCTCACGCACGACGGTCAGCATCTGCCGAGCGACATCGCCATCTGGACAGCGGGTATCGCCGGTCCGCCCGTGTTGCGCGTGCTCGACGGCATTGCAACGAACCGCAACGCGCAGGTGCTGGTGAGCCGCACGCTGCAAACCATATCGGACGCGAACGTGTTCGCGCTAGGCGATTGCGCGGCATGTCCCGCGAATGCCGATGGATTTCTCGCGCCACGCGCGCAGGTTGCGCATCAGCAGGCGATGTTTCTGGCGCGTGCGCTCAAGCACCGCGTCGGCGGCGAGACCTTGCCCGAGTTCACGTATCGCGACGCGGGCACGCTGGTGGGCTTCGGCGATGTCGGCACGATCGGCAGCCTGAGCGGCCTGCGCGAGCGGTCCGTGTATGTCGACGGATGGCTCGCCACCGTCGTGTACCGGCTGATCTACCGGCGGCACGTGATGACGCTTACCGGCTTCGCGCGCATGACGCTCGATACGGCGAGCCACTGGCTGCGGCGCCGGGTGCATCCCGTGATCCGGCTTCATTAAACAAGACGCGACGCAAACGCTGCGCGAGCGGTCAGTCGAGAAACTCGGCGGCCCGCGTGCGCAGCGCCGCGCCGAAATCGTCGAGCCAGCCGATCGACAGCCGCCAGCTTTGCCAGTACAGATCGACATCGAGATGCTTGCCGGGCGCCATGTCGATCAGTTCGCCGTTTTCGAGCTGCGCGGCGATCATCCGCTCCGGGCACATGCCCCACCCCAGCCCCGTCGCGCACGCGCGCAGAAAACCGGAGACATGCGGAATCCAGTGCGTCGGCGCGTCGAACTCGGCGCGCGTGATCTTGCGCACGAAGCGCTGCTGCAGCTGGTCCTTCGGATTGAAATCGACGCACGGCGCGCGCTTGAGCGTGTCGCGCGTGACGCCTTCGCCGAAATAGCGCTCGCAATAGGCGGGCGTGCACACTGCGAGATACCGCATGCGCCCAAGGCGTGTCGAGCGGCAACCTTGCACCGGCTCGGATTGCGTCGTCACGGCGCCTTGCACGCTGCCGTCGCGAATGCGCTCCGCGGTATGGTCCTGATCGTCGATCACCAGATCGAGCAGCATGCCGCGCTCGGCGCAGAAGTCCGCGATCGCGTCGACGAACCATGTGCCCACACTGTCGTCGTTGACGGCCACGCGCAGCGTCGGCCACGGCTCCAGCAGCGCGCCGGGCAACTCGGGCATGCGCCCGTTCAATTCGGCCTCCAGCAATTGCACGCGTTCCGTGTGCCGGCACAGCAGCGCCCCGGAGCGCGTCGCCGTGCAAGGCTGACCGCGCTTGACGAGCACGCTGCCCACGCGCTCCTCCAGCAATTTCACCCGCTGCGAGACGGCAGACGGCGTCACGTTGAGGGCAGCGGCCGCGCGGTCGAACGAGCCGTGGCGTACGACGGCTGCAAGCGCATCGAGCAGGGCATAGTCGAGCATAAGTGTTCCTTGAATTGGCGCTTGAATTAGCGTTGCTTAAGCGGCGTTATCGAAATTAGCTTCTCTTATTCTATCGATCGCTTCACACTCACGCATCCGATTCTTCCCACTCTCAATACATCATGAACTGGCTGGCTTTTTCGCATGGCGCCGCGTTGTGCGCGTCGCTGATCGTGACCATCGGCGCGCAGAATGCGTTCGTGCTGCGCCAAGGCATCATGCGCTCTCACATCGGCAAGATCGTGCTGCTGTGCACGGTGTCGGATTTTCTGCTGATCGGCGCGGGCGTCGGCGGCGCATCCGTGCTCGTCGAGCGCTACCCCACTTTCATTCACGCGCTGCTGTACGTGGGGCTCGCGTACCTCGCGTGGTTCGGCATCAGCGCGCTGATGCGCGCGTTGCGGCCCGGTCATGCCGTGCTCGACACGGATGCGGACGCCCGCGCGAAAAGCGATGCCGCGCCCGCCGCGCAACGCGCGCTGCCGATCGTGCTGATGACGCTCGCGTTCACGTGGCTCAATCCGCACGTCTATCTGGATACGTTCCTGCTGATCGGCACGGCAGGCGCGCGCGAAGCGCAAGGCACGCGCGCCGCGTTTGCGATCGGCGCGATGTCCGTCAGCGCGATCTGGTTCGTCGCGTTGGGTTATGGGGCGCGCGCGCTCGCGCCGCTGTTCCGGCGCGCCACGGCGTGGCGCGTGCTGGATGGCGCGATCGGCAGCATGGTGTTGCTGCTCGCTGTCGCGCAGTTGCGTTGATGCGCGTAAACGTCCGCTAGCGCCCGTTACCGCTTGTAGCTCACCTTGGCGAGCGGCTCCGGCTCGGTTTGCGTGAGCAGCGCGTTGCTCACACCGATCGTCTGCAAGCCGCCGTCCGTCACATACGGCACGATGCCGAGCGCACCGATTTTCCGCACGATGTCGTGGCGGCACGCATCGTCGTCAGGCGCGCAGTAGTCGATCGAAATGACGGGCAGGCTGTAGCGCTCATGTATCTCGCGCGCCTGGCCGAGCAGCCATTCGCGATCGTCGTGCGGCACCTCGACGTAGCGCTGGTTCGACGGCTCCCAACTGCCGAAGAGCGACTCAAGCGCGACGGCCGCGACCTGATCGTGCACCTGCGGCAGGATGTCGAAGCCGCGGTTCAGTATCAGCTGCGCTTGCGGATAGCGTGCCTTCAGCGCATGCAACACGGCGACCAGCCCCGCGCGCTGGTGGGCGCGCGCAGCGTCCGTCCTCGCGACCTGCCGATACGAATCCAGCTTGTCGAGAAAGAAGCCGCGATAGCCGCGCTCCCACAGCGGCGTGACGATCTCGTCGACGAAAAACGCCGGCCAACCCGGCGCGCCCTGATCGACGAGCGCCCGTTCATGCGACGGGTCGCTCTTCACGAACCACGTCTTCGGCATCTTCGCGTAATACGCCCGCTGCTGCGCCACTTCGCCGACGCTCACATACGCGTACCACTTCGGGCAATGCGCCGTGTGCGCGCGTGGATCGAAGCCGCTGTCGGGCTCGATCACGACGGTATCGAACGATTCGAACTGCTCCGCGCGGACATGCGCGCCATAGAAGAACGCCACGGCGCCGATGCCGCTCGCCGACGCCCGCTTGCACGCGGCAAGCGCGGGACGAAGCCACGCGACCGACATCAGCAGGATCACGACCGCCGCACACGCGACGACGATCCACGAAACGCCCGGCTGGTTAAGAGAACTGGCTGTCATGGCCGTATCCGCTGTGTCGTTGTGACGTTTCGCGTGCTGGCGCCGGGCGCTTCAGCCGAGCGTGTTGCGCAGTTCCTGCAGGAGTTGCGGCGACACGTAATGCGGACCGTCGAACAGGTAAGTCCGAAAGTCGCGATACGCGCGCAGTTGCGGCGCCAGCTCCGCCGCGCTCGCCGGACGAAAGCCGCCGCCCTGGGCCGGACGGAACGCCTCGGCAATCAGGCGCACGCGCGGCTTGCCAAGACGCGCGGCGAGCGCGTCGGCATACTCGCGCGCGGCAGCCGGGCCACGCGCATACACGCCGCAACCGTCCTGCCAGAACACGCCGACATCGCGCGGCAGCCAGCCGTCGAGCCACGCAGCGAGCGCCGCCCCGCCGATATTCGTATTGTCGTACACGCTGATCCACAGCGGCCGGGGCAGCTGATCCAGCAACGGCGCGAGTGCAGCCGCATGCTGCCACGTCGGATCGACTTCGACAGGAAAGTAGTAGCCGTCGATATGAACGGGCGGCCGCGCAGCGACGAGACGCTTCGATTGCTCGACGAGCCGCGCCGCCTGCGCGCGTGCGCTGGATTCATCGAAACGCCCTGCCAGGCCGACGATCACATTGCGCGCCCACGGTTCGTCCGCGATGCGCGTCCAGTCGGGCAGCCGTTCCGATGGGTGCAGCGGCGCCGACGACGCGTCGTGCTGCGACGATGTGCCCGGCAGAAACGACACGTCGTCCACGGCCGTCCATTGCACGAGCAGGTCCGTGACGCCGAGCGCCTGCCAGTCGCCATGCGGATCGATGTGATCGTTGTCGGGTTGCCAGACCACGCCCTGCGCCCACGACGGGTCGCCCGGACGCGGGGCGGAACAGCCGCCCGTCAGCACGGCGGAGAGGCCCGCGGCGAGCAGCGCGCGCCGGCGAGGGGACGGCGGCAGCGCCTGCGTGGACGGGCGAGGCGTCGGTTCAGTGCGATGCTTGTAGGTGTGCGTCACGGTATTCCCCGGCAAGCCGCGCACGGTCAATCTTGAAGTTGATCGACACCGGTAACGCCGCGCGCGCCAGCAGCTCTGATGGAATCATATACGGCGGCAGACGTTCGGCGAGCCGCGCCTTCCAGTCGGCAAGCGCGTCGGGCAGACACCCGTCGTCGCGGCCGGTCGCGATGAAAGCGACGATGCGCGCCACCGATCCATCCGGGCGACGCAACGGCACGGCCGCCGCGCTCGTCACGCCGCCGAGCGCGCGCAACGCGGCATCGATCTCCATCAGCTCGATCCGGTAGCCGCCGATCTTGATCTGATCGTCGATGCGGCCATGGCAGAACAACAGCCCGTCGCTGTCGGCGGAACCGAGATCGCCCGTGCGAAACGCTCGCTGCCCTTCGTGCACGAACAGACGCTCAGCGTTCAGGTCGTCGCGGTTCAGATAGCCGCGCATCACGTGCGGCCCGGCGATGCACAACTCGCCTTCGTCGACGAACACGGCGGCGTCGCGCTTCGCGTAGCCGACGGGCAGACGCGGATGCCGCGCGAGCACGGCGTCGTCGACGACGATCACGTGGTCGCGACCGTCGCCTCCGTCGGTCCATACGTGTTGATGATGCGCGCGGCGGGAAAACGCTGGCTCAGATGCTTCGCGAGCGTGACGGGCAGCACCTCGCCGCAGAACAGGAACGTCGCGAGCGCGGGCAAGCCGGCCTGTGCGAACGCCGGGTTCAGCAGCTGCTGCTGCGCGAACGACGGCGTCGAGACCCATGTCGTCACGCCATGACGCGCCAGCACGTCGAGCAATCCGCCGCCCTGCGAAGCCAGTTGTCGCGACGCGAGCACGGCCGTGCCGCCGAGCGCGAGCGTGCCGAACACTTCATACATCGACAGATCGAAGCTGAACGGCGCCTGATTCAGAAACACGGGCGATGCGCCGAGCGCGAAGTCGAGCGCCATCCATTCGGCGAGCGCGGCGACGCTTTCGCGGCCGATCTGCACGCCCTTCGGCTCCCCTGTCGTGCCCGACGTGAACAGCACGTAGGCGAGATTTTTCTCGCGCAACGGCACGCCCGCGGCGTGGGCGTGCGGTGCGTCCCGTTCGGCGTGCGTCGTGTCGTGCTGCGGATCGAGCGGGACGAACGCATCGGCCGCCGCATCGAAAGCGACGCGCGCGCCGAGCGTTTGCGCGATCCGCCGCAGCCGTTCGTCCGGATAGATCGTATCGACGGGCACGAACGGCGCGCCCAGCAGCAGCGCGCCCGTCATCGCGACAACAAACGCGGCTTCCTTGTGGCCGCGCACGATCACCGGCACGTCCGCGGCGAAGCCCTGCTCGCGGGCCCGCCGCGCCCACGCCTTGGCGGACTCCGCAAGTTCGCGCCAGCGCAGCGCGCGATCGGCGCCGATCACGGCCCACGCATCGGCGCGCAGGTCCGTGTCGACAAAGCGGCTCGTGTGCAGATCGAATCGCATCGCGTGCCTAGCGGTTGGCGGCGACGAACGCGCTCAGCGCATCGACACTGGCCAGATGCTCGGCGATCTCCGTCGGCGGAATGCGCACGCCGAATTGCATCTCGACGCCCAGCACGATTTCGACGGCCAGCACCGAATCGACGAGGCCCGTTTCCAGCAGTAGCTCATCGTGGCGCACGCCGCGCAGCACGACGGATTCGACCAGCGACGTTACGTCGGCGTGCAGCGTTTGGTGTTGAGTCATGGTGTGATCCTTGCGCAAAAACGGTTGGGGCAATCAGAACTGGAAATAGAGAAAGCGCACTTCGCCATGCAACTGCGCGACGCAGAACACCAGCACGCCGAGCATCGCGAGCGTCCAGCGCATCGACGGACGCCATGTCAGCGCGCGCGCGTCGTCGGCGGCGCGTTCGAGCGCGGGCGAGAAGCGCCCCATCAGCTGATGCGAGTTCGGGGCGCACCAGACGATCGCCAGCAACAGGACGATCAGCAACGCGAGCGTCGAGCGGCCCGCCACCAGATGAAGCCAGTCGGCGAGGTTCATTCCTGCCGCGCCCCATGCCGGCCAGTCGGGCGCTTCAATGCCGCGCAGGCCCGCCATGCCCTGCAACAGCGCGAGCGCATCGCCGACGCCGTGCGCGCGGAAGAAGGCGAACGCGACGAGCGCGGCGGCGAAAGTCAGCAGCACATTGCCCGCATGACGCACGCGCTTCGCAAAGCCGCTCGCGGGCGTGGCAGCGGCGGGCGCCCCCGCGCGCCATGCGCGCCACGCGTGATTCACCGTCAGATAGGCCGCATGCAGCACGCCATAGATCAGGTATTGCCAGCCCGCACCGTGCCAGATGCCCGCGAGCGCCATCGTGTAGCAGGTGGGCACGGCGACCGTCGCCACGAAGCCGCTTGCCGTGCGCTGCGCGAGCCGCCCGATGGGCAGGCCGCGCGCCGCGCGCGCCGGTTGATGCGCATCGCCAGCGGGTAATACAGGTACGCCGTCAGATAGCGCGTGAGCGTCATGTGCCAGCGCTGCCAGAAATCGATGATGCTCGCCGCCTTGAACGGCGAATGGAAGTTCAGCGGAAAGCGCACGCCGAACATCTTCGCGAGGCCCACGGCCATGTCCGAGTAACCGGAGAAATCGAAGTACAGCTGCAGCGCGTACGCGAGACACGTGCCCCACGCCGCGAGCCATTGCAACGCGTGCGGCGCAGCAAAGCCGGCATCGGCATACGGCGCGATGGTGTCGGCGAACAGCACTTTCTTCGCGAGCCCGAGGGTGAACACGAACGCGCCGATCGACAGATTTTCGGCGCGCAGCCCATATGTTTGCGGCTGCGCGAACTGCGTCATCATTTCCTTGTGATGCAGGATCGGCCCGGCGATCAGATGCGGAAAAAACGTGACGAATTGCACGTAGCCCAGCAGATCGCGCTCCTTCACGATGCCCGCGTTGCAGTCGAGCAGATAGCCGATCTGCGTGAAGGTGAAGAACGAGATACCAAGCGGCAGGATCACGTCGTGCATGCCCTGCTCTATCCAGCCCGAAGGCGCCACGCCGCTTGCATGCACGAGCGCCGTCAGCAGCGCGGCCAGATACTTGTAGCGCACCGGCAGCGCGAGGTCGGCGGCAATCGCGAGGCCGAGCAGCCAGCGCCGCCGCGACGATGCCGCGGGCGCCGCGACGATCGCGCAACTCATCGCGTAGTTGAACGCGATCGACCCGATCAGCAGCCCGACAAAGGCGGGCGTCCACCATCCGTAGAACACGATCGACGCGCCGCACAGCCAGGCCGCCGCCGCGCGCGGCCAGCGCTGGCCGAGCAGGTAGTAGCCGGCGAGCGCGGGCGGCAGGAACAGCGTGAGAAAGATGAACGAATTGAATAGCATCGGCGTCAGTCCCGTTGGCCGCTCGCGTGCGAGCTTGCGTGCGAGCTTGCCCGCGCGGTCGCCTGTGCGCTTTCCGGCACGGAAGATGGCGCGTCGACAGGCATCGACAGCGCGTCTTCCGACATCTCCCAGATCACCACGCGCACGCTTTTCGGCCAGTTCGCCCGGTCGCGCCAGACGGCCTGCAACGCGCGGTCGAACTGACCGTCGTCGAGGCTGACGTTCCACACTTCGCGTCCCAGCTGTTCGCCCAGACGCCCGGCGAAGGCGCTGCGACGTGAAAAAGAACTGCCCGCCAGCAGCACGTCGGCGGCGGGACCGTCGTCGAGCAGACCGCCGCTTCGTTGCGGCTGCAGGGTCTCGACGGCGACGATGTCGGGCGCGGGACGCCACGCGTTGGGCACGGCATCGAGATTGGCGAGCGTCAGCAGATCGCCGACGCGCGGCGCGGGCGCCGCCGTCGTATGCGAGAAGACGGTCTCGCCGCGCGCGCCGAGCATCGGCAGCACGGCCGCGCCGATGACCTGCGCGGCCGCCTGCGCGCCGCGCGCATTCCAGTGCACGTCGGTACGAAAGAACGCGGGCCGCGCGGCTTGCAGCGCGGGCAGCAGATCGACGTGCTCGACGCGCTCGCGCTCAGCGCGTGTTGCCATGCGTCGAGACGCTGCGTCATCCGCGCGTGCTGGCGCAGCCCGCACAGCGCCTCGCGCTCGACGCGCGCCTTGTCCGGCGCTGTCACCACCACGAGGCGGATGCCCATGCCGCGCAGCGCCTCGGCATAGCGGCGCATCGCGGCGATGTGCGCGTCGATGGCATTCCGTTGCGCGGGCGCGCTCAGGCCGTCCGCGTAGAAGAGCCAGCCGGGGCAGCCCTCGCGCACCTGCTGGCCGAGGTCGCCGAACAGGCGATAACGCGCCGCCGCCTGCCACCGATGCAGCGCTCGCGCATACGGCACGTCGATCGCGCGATCGACGCTGCGGCCGAGGCTCCCGTCGCGCCAGCCGTGCAGGTCGAATGACGCGCCCGCGCGCCACTGCGCCGCGAGCGACGCCGCCGCGCCGGCAAGACCGATGGCGAGCAGCAGCGCGACCAGCCACGCAATGCGCCGATGCGCGCCTGGCCGCGGGTCGGCGTGCGCATCGGGCTGGGTATCGGGCTGGGTATCGGGCTGGGTATCGGGCTGGGTATCGGGCTGCGTATCGGGCTGCGTATCGGGCTGCG
>NZ_JACFYJ010000117.1:0-20708 GCF_037126505.1 Paraburkholderia bengalensis | reverse complement strand
GCGATGGTTGATCGGTGCAAGCTGTCTGGGCCGAACAAGATTGACCTGATCGGCAATCGCTCGCATAGACGCGGAAAACCAGTTTCCACACAAGCTGGATCTGGCGGCGCTGCAAAACCCTTCGATGGCAGGGGTGCTCAAGCACGTCGTTGGCCATTGGGGCGCCATCCTGATCAGTGTCGGCCTGGTCGTTGCTTTATGCACCCGGCGCATTGCTGTTTGCCAAGGCGAAGGGCGAGGTCGGGCAGCTGGTGTTCACACCTTTCGAAAAGCTCATCTTTGCGGCGGTTGTATTCGGAGCTCTGATCGCCGAATTTGGCCTTTACAAAGGCTTCCTCACGCTCTGATCCGGGAGAAAACGTCATGAGCACGGAAACGATGAAATACGGCGTCCATTCGGAAGCGGGCCGACTACGCAAGGTGATGGTCTGCTCGCCAGGACTTGCGCATCAGCGCCTGACACCGAGCAATTGTGATGAGCTTCTGTTCGACGATGTCATCTGGATGAGTCAGGCCAAGCGCGACCATTTCGACTTCGTCACCAAGATGCGCGAGCGCGGCGTCGATGTGCTGGAGATGCACAACCTGCTGACAGAAACGGTGCACAACCCCGAAGCGCTGAAGTGGATCCTCGATCGCAAGATCCGTCCGGATACCGTCGGCATCGGACTCGCCAATGAGGTTCGCGCGTGGATGGAGGGTCTCGAACCCCGCAAGCAAGCCGAGTTTCTTATTGGCGGCGTCGTCGCCGAGGACATCCCCGACACGGCTGAATCCAACACGCTCAAGATGTTCCGCCAGTATCTGGGCTACTCCAGCTTTGTACTGCCGCCGCTGCCGAACACGTTGTTCACGCGCGATACCACCTGCTGGATCTACGGCGGCGTCAGCCTCAATCCGATGTACTGGCCTGCCCGCCGTCAGGAAACCCTGTTGACTACGGCGATCTACAAGTTCCATCCGGACTTTGCGAACGGGGAATTTGCGGTCTGGTATGGCGATCCGGACCGCGATCATGGCATGTCCACGCTGGAAGGGGGCGACGTGATGCCAATCGGCAAGGGGCTGCTGCTTATCGGCATGGGCGAACGCACGTCGCGCCAGGCAATCGGTGAACTTGCGCAGAATCTGTTTGCGAAGGGTGCGGTCGAGCGCATCATTGTGGCCGGGCTGCCGAAGTCTCGCGCCGCGATGCACCTGGACACGGTATTCACATTCTGCGACCGGGATCTCGTCACAGTGTTCCCCGATGTGGTCAAGGAGATCGTCCCATTCTCCGTGCGACGGGAGGACTCGGCAGCGACCCGCCTCAATATCCGCCGGGAAGACAGACCATTTCTCGACGTCGTTGGCGAAGCGCTCGGACTTGCGAAGCTACGCGTCGTGGAGACGGGCGGCAACAGCTTCACCGCCGAGCGCGAGCAGTGGGACGACGGC
Source organism: Paraburkholderia bengalensis (assembly GCF_037126505.1). Taxonomy (NCBI): domain Bacteria; kingdom Pseudomonadati; phylum Pseudomonadota; class Betaproteobacteria; order Burkholderiales; family Burkholderiaceae; genus Paraburkholderia; species Paraburkholderia bengalensis. The sequence continues at coordinate 19,271 of NZ_JACFYJ010000117.1, read as the reverse complement.
AACAACGTGGTCTGTATCGAACCCGGCGTGGTGGTCGGGTACGACCGCAATACCTACACCAACACATTATTGCGCAAGGCCGGCGTCGAGGTGATCACGATCACTGCGAGCGAACTGGGTCGTGGCCGCGGAGGCGGCCATTGCATGACATGCCCGATCGTCCGCGACCCCATCGATTATTGATTTCTGGCGGCGGCCGTCGACGACGCGCCGTCGCTAAATCGACGAAACGGAGAACACCATGGCATTTAATCTGCGTAACCGAAGCCTGCTGAGCCTTATGCATCACACCACACGTGAGCTTCGCTATCTGCTTGACCTGTCGCGCGACCTCAAGCGCGCGAAGTATACGGGCACTGAACAGCAGCATCTCAAAGGTATCAACATTGCCCTGATCTTCGAGAAGACGTCTACCCGCACGCGCTGCGCATTCGAAGTCGCCGCGTACGATCAGGGCGCAAACGTCACCTACATCGACCCGCATTCTTCGCAGATCGGTCATAAGGAAAGCATGAAAGATACGGCGCGTGTACTGGGGCGTATGTACGACGCCATCGAGTATCGGGGCTTCAGCCAGGAGATCGTCGAGGAATTGGCCACGTACGCAGGGGTACCCGTCTTCAACGGACTGACAGATGAATACCACCCGACCCAGATGCTTGCCGACGTCCTGACCATGCGTGAACACAGCGACAAGCCGCTAACAGCGATCAGCTATGCATATCTGGGCGATGCTCGCAACAACATGGGCAATTCGCTGCTTCTGATCGGAGCGAAGCTCGGCATGGACGTGCGGATCGGCGCTCCGAAAGCACTCTGGCCAAACGCGGAACATATCGAGACCTGCCAGCGATTCGCCGATGAAAGCGGCGCGCGCATCACACTGACAGAGGATGCGAAAGCGGCCGTCAATGGCGTGGATTTCGTGCACACCGATGTCTGGGTGTCAATGGGCGAGCCGGTGGAGGCATGGGGCGAACGCATCGAGCTGCTCCTGCCATACCAGGTCAACATCGACCTGATGAAAGCCGCACAGAATCCCCAGGCAAAGTTCATGCACTGCCTGCCTGCATTTCACAACAGCGAGACGGTAGTCGGCAGGCAGATCGCCGACAAATATCGTGCGCTTGAGAATGGAATCGAAGTGACCGAAGAGGTCTTCGAGTCGCCATTGAACATCGCGTTCGAGCAAGCGGAAAACCGCATGCACACGATCAAGGCGATTCTTGTCTCGACGCTCGCCGACATCTGAACATTACATCTCGACGGGACGTACCGCAGTGCTGCCTTGCGAGAAGCGCTTCCGCCGGCTCACGCCCCGCGCCACCAGGAGGGCGGCAACATGCGTATGGTGATTGCATTGGGAGGGAATGCGTTGCTGAGGCGTGGCGAGCCGATGACAGCGGAAAACCAGCGCGAAAATGTACGGCTCGCCGCCCGTCAGATCGCGCTGGTCGCGCCGGGCAACGAAATCGTCATTGCGCACGGTAACGGTCCGCAGGTCGGGCTGCTTGCGCTCCAGAGCGCGGCCTACAAGGAGGTCGAGACCTATCCGCTCGATGTCCTCGGTGCACAGACGGAGGGCATGATCGGCTATCTGATCGAGCAGGAACTCGGCAATCTGCTACCTTACGAAGTGCCGTTTGCGACGATCTTGACGCAGGTCGAGGTTGATCCGCGCGACCCCGCTTTCCAGCACCCGACCAAACCGATTGGTCCCGTCTATATGAAAGAGGAAGCCGAGCGTCTCGCAAAGGATCGCGGGTGGAGCATCGCGCCCGATGGCGACCAGTATCGCCGGGTCGTCGCAAGCCCGCGTCCCAAACATATCTTCGAGATTCGTCCCATCAGGTGGCTTCTCGAGTACGGCACCATCGTCATTTGCGCGGGCGGCGGTGGCATTCCGACCTGTTACGGCGAGAATCACCAGCTGACCGGCGTCGAGGCTGTCATCGACAAGGATCTTTGCTCGGCGCTGCTGGCACAGGAACTGGCCGCCGACATGTTGATCGTTGCGACTGATGTCGATGCTGCGTACGTCGACTGGGGGACACCCGACAGGAGAGCCATCGCGCAGGCGCATCCGGACGATCTGGAAAGGCTCGGCTTCGCAAGCGGCTCAATGGGTCCGAAAGTCCAGGCCGCGATCGAGTTCACCCGTCACACGGGCAAAGATGCCGTGATCGGTTCACTGTCGGACATCCAGGCCATTACGGAGCGCCGGGCAGGTACTTGCGTGAGCATTGCGATGCCCGGCATCCGCTATCGCACCTGCACCGTCAGCTAACCTCAAATGCCGAACTGAGAATCTGACTGGCGGCAGTGCCCGGAAGGTCCTCGTCGAGCTATCGATCTCGTGTGGCAGTCGCAGACTTTCCCACGGCACGCCCATCCGCCCCGGAAACCCATTGTCCGACTGGATCGGCGATTTGCGGCTCGGGCGGGCGTGCATGCCGCAACTGATCAATCGTGTGCGCGACCGCTCTCGCATGCTGCACGCGTCCACCGACCGGATGGGCCCGCAGCACCGCCAGAGCCCGCACGCCGCATGGCCGCCACGAGCGCGCGACGGATCTGACCAAACACACCACGCGCTGAACGCGGCTGCCCAAAACGTCCCTGCCCTGCCCGGTCCGTTGTCCATCCCGGCAGATAGCGGGCGACCGCCTCGCGAGACGACAGGCCCCATACCAGGCGCGCAGCGCGGCCGGCGCGTCGGCGTCCGGAAAATTGGCGGGATCGGCATGGACGACCTCTTCACGCTGGTTCCACACAGATCAGGGATCGTTTTCCACCGATGCCCTGGGCGTGCAGCGCATGGACCGACGCTGCGCGGGCTGTCCGATGCGATCAGCGCCCTCGCCCGCTCGGTCAGCGCAGGATGCGCACCGGAGAACATCTCGATCGCCACTGCCGCCGGCGCGGGATGCGCACGGTCAGATCCGAGAGCGTGGCGTCACGATAAGGATGTACGTGTATGCAAATGCGTAGGAAGTGTACCGATCCAGTCGCCCCCATCGGCCATCGTTGATACCGTTCGGCTTCGATGCAATGTACAGGTACAGTACAAAAATCGCTGATCAGGCTTATGTCACGTACACGGTATCCTATTTAGTACACTCTCGGTGTGGCGACTTTTCACGTGCACTTCGCCTCATTTCGAAAGCAAACCGTCTGAGCTATCAGGTTGACGGGTTGCGACGGCTTTTCCAGCCGCGCTTCCGGATCGTTCCGGCGCCACGCCGCATCCAGCGCCAGAGGGGCCACGAGTCCCAGTTACATGCGGCACGGCAACCTTGTCGGCGGCACGCACCAGTTCAGCAACCGAGCGGACCTGCATCTTTCGCATCACCATCGCTCGATGCGCCTTGATGGTCTTTTCGGTGGTGCCTAATTCACTTGCGATCACTTTGTTCAGTCGGCCACGCACCACGAGATCCATTACTTCTCGCTCCCGCGGGGTAAGACGTGAGGCGCGGATGCGTAAAGCCTCCAGCTGACTTACTTCGGACGCGAGATGTGCTGAATATGTGAGTGCGCGTTCGATTGCGCCCAGTAGATCGCTTTCCAGTACTGGCTTGGTTAGAAAATCGATTGCTCCCGCCTTTATCGCTTTTACGGTCATCGCAATATCGCCGTAGCCGGTCAAAAATATGATCGGGAGCCGCGGATCGATTGCGCCGAGCAGCTCGAATCCGCTTGCATCCGGCAACCGGACGTCGAGGACTACGCAGGCAGGGATTCCTGAGACGCTGGCACGCGCAGTGAAATCCCGCACGCAGCTGAAGGCCTCGGCAAGATAGCCGCATGTCCTGACCAGACGCGTCAGCGAGCGCTGTACGGAAGCATCGTCGTCAACGATATAAACAAGACCTGAAATTTCTCTCATAACACGATAAAGAGTGCAGCAAGTTGGCGGCCGGCCGGCGCGATCTCCAATTGAAGCCATTTCGGCGGGCCGTTAGGGTAGGAAACCGCGTGCCCTGGCGTGCTCGAAGACTTGTGCAAGCTAACATGCGACGAACGATCGCCGTCTCGCTCTTGATTGCCCAGACGATCCATGCCACTTGCGCCTGCGTCTACCTTAGGCTGTGCGCGCCTGGATCACTCGAAATGCCCGCCAGCAGAAGTTCGTAATCGACAAAGTCGGAGTTGCTTTGCCCACGACTGACGTGCGGCCTGATTCTGCTGCTGCTGTTGTGAACTCTGCCCTTTCGCTGGATACGCGACGGGTTGGGCTTCCGCGATAGATTGGCAACTTAGAACCGCGATAAATGAACCAATGAATGTGCGGTTTCCTGGCTTCATGAAATCACCTCCAAATCGGTAAAATCCACAACTCGGAACAGGTTGCGAGACGCACATTCCGATTTCGATCGAGCTGTGCGAGCGAACTTAAACTTCGCCACCCGGCCTAAATTGCGGAACCTGCGAACAGGCTGGAATCGCGCTGCGTTGCAGCACACGCCGTCGGCGCCCACGTGGACGGAGCTTGGTATACACGTACCTCTTGCATCAGCTTGCTTCTATTTTCCCTGGCGTGCTCACACGCTGCATCGGGGGTGCCTCGATGTTCGATTCTGGGGGCGCCTGATCCCTTACCCACCGCCAGAACAGTTGATACCCCACAGCTAGCATGACGGGTCCGATAAACAGACCGATGACGCCGCCTGAAACCATTCCACCGAGAGCGCCAATCAGGACGACCGGCATCGGTACGGCAACGCCGCGACCAAGGAGCAACGGTTTGAGCACGTTGTCGACCGTCCCGGCGATCAATGAATAGACAGCAAAGATGATCGTTGCTGTACTGATGCCCTTAGTGACCATCACAAACGCGATCACCGGGATCGTTATCAGCGTAGCGGGCAGTTGCATGATGCCGATGAGCAGAACAGCAAGCGCAAGCAGGCCTGCTCCAGGAATACCCATCACCACAAAGCCGATGCCGATGAGTAGCATCTGGATGAAGGCGATGCCGACCACTCCCTGCGCGACCGCGCGAATGGTGGTGGTGCACAGGTCGACGATCGTTACGCCGTTTTCCGGCCCTGAAATGCGGGACGCGATCTGCACAGCACTTTCGCGACCACGTTCACCATGCGCCATTACAATGCCGGCCACGACAAGGGCAACGAAGAATATGACCAGCCCGGCCCCCAGGCCTGTAACCATGCCTAATACAGCAAGGCCCGCGTCCTTGAGTTGTGGTGCGAACTTGTGGGCGAGCCCCGTGAGGTCGGTCGAAGCTTGTTGCCAGAACCCGTATATACGTTCGCCCACTAGCGGCCAGCTGGACACTGATTCGGCGGGCGGTGGGATGCGGAAAGAGCCGCTGCGAAACACCGCCATCACGTGCTGTATCGACTCCGCAACCGCGACACCCAACAGATAGGTCGGCAAGAGAATGACACAGAATGCGATGAGGATGATCATCGTCGCAATCAGGCCGTCACGATTTGGGAACCTTCTTCTCAATGTTGTCTGCAGGGGATAGAGGGTGATCGCGAGGATCAGGGCCCATACCGTCAGATTAAGAAACGGTATGAATATGCGAAAACAGAACACGGCCAGTACTGCAATCAGTCCGGCACGGATCAGTACATCAAGCATCTGGCGGGGCAGCGCCCGTTCGGACTTCACTGTTGCTAACATCGGTTTTCTCCTCTATCGCAATACCGGAACCGCGGGCACCGTGGACCTCCCGCGCGAAGTGGGATAAGACATTGCGTCCGTTGCTTCTTGCCCTGCGGCCTCGTTTTTGAAGGGAAGGACCGGGCAGGCCCGCGGGCCGGAGCGCCACGACGCTTGTCTGCACCCGGATCGTTTCGCTACCTGATACTAGACGCGCGATGCCCCATCCGACTCTTGATTCAGGTCAAGCCACCGTGTGCGCGGCATGGGTTATCCCGTTCGGCAAGGTCAAGGCGTACCGGTACTGGCGCGTGCGCGCAGCACCTAGCCAGCCGATGAGAGGGATTGATATATGTCAACCGGGTATATCTTCCCGCTCTTATTATTCGAACTGAGCATGCATCGCCATGAGTCAAAGCTGGTCATTTCGCGGCACTCACCGATCCGAAAGTATGGGGAAAGTGGCTCGAAGGTTTGACGGCGTACGAAGGCCTTGCTGCAGGTGTGCGATGAGCCAGCCAATGATCACCATTACAGAACCCGAGCTCTCTTATGGTTCGGAGGTCTGGTTTTCTGCGTATGGTTTCGGGTGGGGATATCGCGCTTTTTCACTATCTTATGAAGCGGTCTGTAAGTCACTCGAGGTACCTGATAAATCGGATGCAAACATTCGCCTCGCTTTCCAGCTGGGGAAACGACGGATCCGCCAGGCCGTCCTGGAGCACGAATTACTCCCTTACGGAGGCGAGCGGATCAGTCTTACTCTGGACCGACGCTCGAGTTTGGCGTCCCCGAGCTCGTTCAGGCGTGCAAGTAACTAACAGCGAAAGTCTGTTCGATAGTTATTTGTTGCTCGCTTATTGGAGATGTTTGTTGCCTCAAGAAACATGTCATTACCGACATTTCCGGAGCCCCATGATGCAGCGACGAGACTTTGCAACCAGTGCGGTGGCCGCGGCAATTCCCGCCGCATACGCAGGGTGTTAAACGACCTTCAGTAGCGGATCAAGTGCAGCGACGGATGTGTCCACGCGCCAGACAATCGACGCAAGCGTCGACGGTACGATGTCGCGACTCTACTCCTCAATCAACGGATCACGGGAACTCGTTTCCAAAGCCAGAAAGCGTTCTGGTCTTCCCATCCGTCCTTCAGGCCGGCTTTGTGGTAGGTGGTCAATATGGCGAGGGCGCGCTTCGTGTCGGAGGGAGTACCGTTGGCTATTACAGCACTGAATCTGGATCGTTCAGCCTGACAGCGGGCGCGCTATCGAAAGCCATTGTCTTTCTCTTCATTACTTCCGACGCTCTCGGTCAATTCCGCAGTTCGAAGGGCTGGACGGTCGCCGGCGATGCATCCGTCGCACCGGTGAAAATCGGCGCGAACGGAAAGATCGACACAACGACGGTCATAGGGCCCGTAGAGGTGATCGTCATGACCAATAGCGGTCTGATGGCAGATCTTCGGTCGCTGGGACCAAGGTAAGGCCGTTGGGTATTTAAGGGCTCGCTGGTTCCGGGCGCGGCGCGGTAATGATGAGCGTACCGTGATCAGTGAATCGACTTTACGGTGCCATGTCCAGACAATGTCGGCGACAAAGGCTTGGGTGTGGCTTTGGGACAGTCAAGGGTCACCACGCTCTTTTACAGAAAGATCCGCGAATCCGTTGCGCGAGCATCACGATCGGCTGCGGAATCTTAAACCGATGATCCACATTTTTGCCGTTCGGGTCTTCATTCGAGTCGCGGACAGGCTGAGCTTAGGACTAGCCGCAAAAGAATTGAGCGTATTCAATGCTGCCGTTACGCGCTCGATCGCGTATCTCGAACAACGACTTCGCACTCGCCTCCTATACCGAACGACACGCGGAGTGTCGTTGACAAAAGCAGGCCTCCATTATCTCGATGGATACGGGTGGATAGTCGAAGAACTGGATTGTCTTGATGCATCTGCTTTGGCCGCAGATCGGACTGCCGTCGGTGCGCCGCGCATCGTCGCAACGGACGCCCTATCCCCTCAGGCGATCTCAACACTCGTTGCCGGCTCCCAGCATCCCATCCTCAAGTGCATATCCACCTGACGGCCCAGTGCGGAGGGATCGAATTGCTTTGAAGAGCGATACGACGCTGGCCTGCTTCTTGAAAGTCCGGCGGCGGATGTAGAGTCGGTTCAACTGTCATTGATGACAGACAACCTTGTACTTTGCGCGGCACCCTTTTATCTGGCGACACGCGCCAGTCCACAGGAGCCCAATCAACTGGAATCGCACCCCTGCATCGCCGTCGCTAGCGAGAACCAAGGGAGCGCCGCATGGCGAATCGTAGAACGAGACGGGTCCTAGCAATGCGTGACAGTGGAGCCGTCCTACACTGCTACCGGCTTTACACTCCTGCGACTCGCGGCCGTCGTAGGGATCAAACCTGGTAGTCGTGCACAATGCGCTTTAACAAGCCTGTCTCGAGATCGCGCGCCCCGAGCCGCTCGGGCAGCAAGGCAACCCCTTCTACCCACATCGCCGCTTCCCGCCGTTGCCCACATGTGCGTTCGTCACTTACATGCTTGACTATGCGGGTCCGACAGGAAAGGCCACATCGGCGACTGATTCGTAAACGATCGCCCACACGCGCCGGAGTTCACGAAGACAGAGTAGTCATCGCTTTGCACCATGCGTTAAGCAGTTCGTTACTGATCAAGCATTAGCAACACGAACGATCCAGTAGCAATTATACTTGTCTTCCCGCACGGCGAAAGGCGGAACGGAGGAACCGAGTCGGCACGCCCTTCTCTTATCGCGTCTCCTTCATGTGCGCTCCCTGTTCGACGATGTGCCGAAAGTTGTCGAGGAGGATATGCAGGCTGAGAAGCAGAACCCAAACCGGGAATACGAGCACGATCCAATCTATGCGTCGGCCCGCGAACAGCAATGCAAGCGCGGCAGCGTATCCAACAAGAGCAATCCATCGCGAAACAAAGCCGGTGCGTAGCGCAAGCGTACTGGTGGCGATCGTGAATACTGCTGCCATGCGAACCGCATAAACATTCATCGTCTCATAGGCCAGCGCTCGTGCGACGGTGAACGTGGCCGATCCCGGAAGGCTTTCGAATTGGACGTTATATGCGGCCACAATTCCACCAACAAACGCGGCTGCTACAAACAGGGTTGCAATGAACAGGAGACCGCTGCCCAGAAACACTGTGGTAAGGAAGCGGTCCTCGCGGTCTCCGAGACGGTCCCGCAACACGCCGACGAACCAGAGGAACGCAATGCCGGCGAAGGGCACCAGGTTAACCGCAACATATACCGCACCAGATCTTTCCCGGAGCCAGTCGCCTGCTTCTGAAGGCAGATCTGGGACAGAACGCAGTAGCAAGAGAACGCTGGTAATCAGCAGTATGGAGAATATGATCCCTGCGATGGCAGCGGCTCGGGGAGCTCTTCGCCGCGTTTTTGGTCTGGCCCACTGGGGTCGTCCGCCTTTCGTTGAGGGATTCATGTTCCACGTCCTTCATACCTGTCATCCTCTGCGCGGATCTGTTCATGTAACATGGGTCTGCTGGTTCATTCCACGAGTCCTGCCTGCCAGAGTGAGGACAGTTGTCGTCGATTGTCGCCCGGATAGCGGTGCGCGATTGGAGAGGAAGCTGAAAGCCAAGGTTCGATGAGTGCAAAGGTGTTCCGTGGTCACGCGAAGCTCTGAGTAATCGTAGGCAGAACGGCAACCAGCTTGCCTCATCATTCTTCGAACACCTCATGTTGCAAGGGCTCTGCGTTCAACCAAGATTCGAACCACGGAACTACCGGGCGCTCCGACGATGCTGAGTAGCACGGCTCATTGGGAAGGCTCTGAATTCGATGAGCGCAGATCATCTTTTCTGTAGCGTTCCGGCTAAGGCGCGTCATGTCATCGTCGCCCTCAACGGCCGTCATCAGGGTCGGCGCGCTAACAGAGGTCAGCAGCACGCTCTCTACAAGGTCCGGACGCCCTGCGTCTGACACAATCGCGCGGACCTCAGCAATATCGGCACACGTTCCAATCGCAACCGCCCCTTGGATCCCTCCTCCCCAAAGACCAACTGGAAGCGTGGCGACGTCAGGCTGTCCACGCCACCACGCGAGCGTTCCCTCCAAACGACGCACCAACATCGGAATGTGCGTGCGATGCGCGGTAGTCATCTCGCTGTCGCTTTGGTGCTCGCTCTCGGTCAGAAGGTCAGACAGTAACGTCGCGAAGCCGCATCGTTCCATGGCGTGTGCGAACCGCCTGTCGTGAGGGCTGCACCATATTCTGCTGCTTGCGCTCATAAAAACCACAATGGCGCGAGCACGTGCTTGTACCGTGAGTATTCCCTCCAGCGCTATAGGCATGAGCTCGCGTCGTTCATCGGCATTGGCCATTGCTGCTCTCGGTGTTTTCACGATCTTTCCGTGTGCCCGACTGATCTCAAGCCGGTGTAGCGGAGACTGGTTTCGCTATTAGTATCGAATCACTGCGGTCGCTCTCCTTTTCTCCCCGACCATATGGATTTAAGCACCGAGACACGGGGCACGATTGATGCACATCAATTCGATCTTCCAGCTCGTCGATATCGTGATTGCAGACAACGCGCCCGCTCAATCACCTGCAGCGCAACGTGCATGCGCTCAGTACGCCTCTCCGGAGCGGCGGCAATTCATGGTTCCGCGAAAACGCCCGCTCTATGAGTCGCATGGCTTGCCCACAGCAGTCGCCGTTCTCCAGGCGCCGCGCGGCTGCAGGATCCGCTGGTGGCGATTTCGTCTTTCAGGGGGCACACGCGATAGCTCGGCGTCTCGCGTGGAACCATCCTCGCGGTTCACGATCGGCTGGCTTCCGAGAAGCTGGTGCTCGGCGCAGGCCCCGCTGGCACGCGCGTCTGCGCGCAACTTCCTCCGGCACCGACCGCGACCGAGCTTCTGCTTGATGGCCCGCTGGCGGCCTTTACAAGACCGTATTCGAGCGCGCCACTACCGTTCCAGATGGGCGTACCGGCTCACGATGCATTTCCCGCCAAGGTCTGGGCTCGAATGCGAGCGCGGGCTGTCCGGGCGGACGCCACTGGATACACGACCTACGCCGACCCTCGGGGCGAGCCCGCATTGCGCGCGCAGATTGCCAGTCACCTGGCCGTCAGCAGACAGATTCCTCGCCATCCCGATCAAGTCATTGTGACCGGCGGATACCGCCAAGGCTGCGCGGCTAGATCCCTGCCAGAGGGTAACCGTCTTCCGGGTTGAAGACCGCCATCGATGATCAATTGCCTGAGGCTCGCGTAGATCTGCTCGCCAACGGGCGCCGCCGCAGTACGGTCTATCTCAATGGCAAGCGAGGGCATAGTCTTTGGCTCAGTCATTTCGCCAATTCTTGGGCCTGTCGTCTGTAATCTCGGGCTAGTAACGTCGCGTTATTTCATGAGTCACGCGCGAAGGGGAAGTAACCAACCCGCGCCCGTGACGCAAGAGACGTTATTTCATGGCCAAACGGCAAAGGACGAAGATGGCACGCTTGAACTGGCGCGAGATCGCCCCGGACGGCGCAAAAGCGCTTTTCGGTGTCCATCACTATGTGACCAAAAGCACCAACCTTCCCGAGGAACTCATTCATCTCGTGTTCCTCCGTGTTTCACAGATTAACGGATGTGCCCACTGCATCGACATGCACAGTCGCGATCTTAGAAAGACCATGTCCATCGACAAGTTGACGCTGGTGCCGGTGTGGGACGAAGTCCCGCACCTGTTCTCCGCTCAGGAGCGCGCCGCCTTGGCTTGGGCCGAAGAGGTGACTCTCGTCAGCGAAACGCATGCTTCAGATGAAGCCTATGCGGCGGCCTCGGCGGCGTTCTCGCCGAAGGATCTTGTCGACCTCACGATAACGATTGCCGCGATGAACGCTTTCAACCGTCTCGGCGCCCCGTTCCGACTCCCGGTCGCCGCCGCCAGGATGTGAGTTCACGGAGGCATCGGACGCCGACGCGTCCGACAAAATCCACGCTGTGTCGTCAAGCCAATGGAGACAGTTAATTGCCGCAGCGGCAACTGGAGATGCATCAGCCAGTTGCGAACTGATGAAGAAGGGCGGGGGCAGATACCGGAGGTCGTGTGCACCTGCCGTTTGCACAAGCCAAGGCTCGGCCCATAGCGTCCGAATCAATAGGATCTGACCGACCGTTGTCCGCCAGGAAATGGTCGTTCTCATTGCGATCGCATTTGGCTGCTTCTCGCCGATCTCGGAAATTCGACGCTCGCTGACGGTCGCGCGCCGCTGTGCCAGCCGTCATCTTCCGAAGTCGGACCCGCTGCCGACGCTCGCCCATGAGGCCGGCAACGGCTCCCGAGCGTTCGGCTTCGGCCATTGAATCGCCGAAAGTCGTCATCCCCCGGCGCTTCATGGACCTTTCCTTAAGTCCGTTGATTTGAATCAGCCGCATGACCCCGAGAGTGATTAGCCTTCATAGAGATCAGGATCTGCATGGAACGCGGCCTCGGTACAGGCGCAGTCTTCGTAGAGTATGTATGTTCCGTTGCGAGGAGGGCGAAGCAATGAGCGGGTTCTTTGCGCAGTCGTTCAAGGCTATTGCCGTCAATAAACTGAACATTCACTTCAGAAGTATCGGCCTTCTGGCTGCTGTCGCACTTGCAGTATTGCAAGGGTGCTCGACGGTGCCTGACCGTTTGCCAGCGGTCCCAGACGAATTAACCGGCGACGCAGAAATTCCCGGAATGCCCGGCGTACGCTACGTCGCAGGCGGGGATGCCACTGAATTGGCCAAGGCGGCGCTTGACGCCCTGAAAAGGGAAAGCGACTACCTCGCACAACAGGGGCACATGGGCCGCCCGACGCCACCAGCGATATTTCTCGCGATTTCGGGAGGTGGTGACAACGGCGCATTCGCTGCGGGCTTGCTGAATGGATGGACCGAGACGGGAACGAGGCCGGAGTTCAAGCTAGTAACCGGTATAAGCACTGGCGCGCTTATTGCGCCTTTCGCCTTTCTCGGTTCGAAGTACGACGCGACGCTGAAACAGGTCTACACGACCATTTCGCCAAAGGACGTCCTGAACAAGCGTAGCTTACTTGGAGGTGTGCTGAGCGACGCAATGGCTGATAACCGACCGTTGCTAACGTTGACCCGCAAATTCGTAACCGAAGATATGCTCAAGGAGATTGCGGCTGAATACGCGAAAGGCCGCATGCTGCTGGTTGCTACAAGCGACTTGGATGCTCGCCGCGGCATCATCTGGGATATGGGCAAAATCGCGACCTACGGCGGTCCGAAAGCATTAGACCTGTTTATAAAGGTCTTGGTCGCCTCCACTTCGATTCCTGGCGCCTTCCCTCCGATGATGATTGACGTGGTAGTCGACGGTAAACATTACCAAGAGATGCACGTTGACGGCGGCGTCGTGGCGCAGGTATTTGCCTATCCGGCGGCGATCCGCGTGAGTGAGGAGGCAGCTTCGGTCGGCGTTAGCCGTGAGCGCAAACTTTACATCATACGCAACGCACGACTCGACGCCGAATGGATGCAGGTAGACCGTTCCACGATGGGCATTGCATCTCGCGCGGTCGCATCGATGATTCAAAGCCAGGGCGTTGGTGACCTATATCGCATCTACGCGACTGCAAATCGCGATGGCGTTGATTTTAACCTCGCCTTCATCCCTGCAAGCTTTAACGCGCCTCACAAGGAAGAGTTCGATACTGAATATATGCGGGCACTGTATGACCTAGCCTACAACATGGCACTGAAGGGCTACCCGTGGACTCATGTACCACCCGGGTTCGTTTTGCCGCGCCCCGTGTCGGCGGGGAAATAGAGGTAATCGTACTTCTCGTGCTGAAAATGGCGGTTGCATGACGCCCGACCGCTCGCAGAAGGACTTTGCGGGCGCATGCGTTTCGCGCTATCGAACGATTTGCAAGCCATTGATTAATTATCACTTTGCCGACCTTGCCGCCAGAATTTGCATGAGAAGTACGATTACCCCACGTCAGAGAATCGCGATGTCGCTCGGCATCAGCACTTTCGGTTGAGCGCGTGTTCAACGCCATCGCCATCCATCTTGGTTATCCTGATGCCTAATCGTCAGTCCCGATCGAACGCATACGCCGTTCGAGTTCGCAAAGATCCACCGCCGACGCAAGATAGACATCGCGGCGACTATGCTCGGCGCGGTCAAGCAAGTTGCGCAATATCTTGAGAAGGTGCGAACGCATGCCATGCTCCGACAACCCAGATTTATTTGCCAGTTCCAGTCCGCTGCGCACGTGGGCAATCGCCTCGTCGTATGCCGCTCCCGCAAGTGCCCGCTCCCCGGCGCGCCGCCAGTATGAGATTGCGCGTTCAGGCAGGTTGGCAGCAGCGTAGTTCTGAGCGATCAACTCGGGTTGCCGGTCGGCGATTTCGGGGTAGTGCTCTTCTAGCGCTGCGGCGATCAGCGCGTGGTATTGTCGGCGGCGCTCGAGCAAAAGAGATTGGTAAGCGATCTCCTGGATCAACGCGTGCCGGAAACGATAGGTGCCGCCTTCCCCTGGCTTGCTCGAAGCGGGAACGATGATTTCGGCGGCAACCAGACTCTTGAGCGTTTCCTGCAGTTCGCTCTCTGATTGCGACGCAATCAGGCGCAACAGCTTCGTGCCGAACTCCCTTCCGACGGTGGCCGCGATCTGCGCAACCTCCTTGACGATGGGATCCAACCGATCAAGCCGTGATAGCAGCGAGCCCTGAAGGGTATCGGGAATCGCAATTGCCCGCGGCGCTCTTCTCAGTTCATAACTGGTGCCCAGATCGTGCAACAAATCGCCCTGGAGGACAGCCTTGGTAAGCTCCTCAACGAATAGCGGAACCCCGTCCGTCTTCGAAACAATCTGATCGAGAACGGAACCTGGAAGCGGCTTGCCATTGGTAAGCTGTTCGATTATTGCGACGCTTTCGCGGCGAGAGAGCCGATCTAATTTGACGCACAGAAGATGAGGGTAATTCCATTCCGGCGCGAACCCCGTGCGCGCTGTCATGAGTACCAGAAGTCGGGCGGTCACCAGCCGCGCGATAACAAGCGGGACAAATTCACGGGATGACGGATCGATCCACTGTGCGTCTTCGACCATAACGAGCAAGGGTCGAACGCGTGTCAGGTCTTCGACAATGGCGACGAGCACGTCAAGCGTCAGTCGATTGAAGGACGGAGAGGAAACGTCGGGATCCGGATGGCGCGCGTCTGTCGGAATGCCGAGCAAGGTCGCAAGCACGAAACGCGCTTCTTCTGCATCGACTGCGATATTGGTAAAGTCAGTCCGCAGCTGTTCGATATTCCCATCGGGACCAAGACCCACCGCACGTTGTAGCCAACGTATTACTGGCCAGAAAGGACTGTTGCGATGGTAAGGGGAACAGTGAAACGACACTACCTCATGGTCGTCTCTACGGATACTGTCGCAGAACGCCCGCAGCACGCGAGACTTCCCGATACCCGGCTCACCAATCACCAGCACGCAGCCCATTTCACCATCCACGCTGTGCTCCCAGCGCTGCCTGATCATGTCGAGCTCGGCAGCACGGCCCACGAGCGGCGTCACGCCATGGACCGTCCTGATCTCGAAGCGGTCGACAGCTTCGATCGGCGCTAGAACGCGTTGAACCCGCACGGCGCCTGTCACCCCCTTCAGTCGCCGACGTCCCAGATCTTCGAGACGGAACGATCCCTCGATCAAATGACAGCTGACGGGACCCACCATGATGGAGTCGGGTGGAGCGAGCGCCTGCAGGCGTGCGGCGACGATTGGCGCCTCGCCGACGATTGCCTGATGATCCAGGGCGGATCCGTCGCCAATCGTACCGACGACGACCAGTCCGGTCTCGATCCGGATACGAACGTGCAGGCGTACGCCATGCTCGGTTTCGATGCGCTCATTGGCCCTGCGAAGTGCGGCAATGACAGCGAAGCCGGCCAGTACCGCGCGTATCGCATCGTCTTCATGAGCATTCGGGTAGCCAAAGTAGACGTCGACTCCGTCGCCGACATAAAGCGCAATATGGCCTTCGTAAGCGTCAGTCGCGCTCGCACAGGCTTGATGATAGGCTGCCAGAAGGCGCCGCATCTCTTCCGGGTCAAAACGTTCCGCAAGCGTGGTGGAATCGATGAGGTCGATGAACATCACCGTTAATTGCCGCCTCTCAGCCTCAATGCTTCGGGCTGTTGACGAAGGTGATGCTCTTCGTTTCTTTGCACACGCCGCCTGGTAATCGCGCGACTCGGTCAAACCCGCTAGCGCTTTGGCGAGCCGTTTGCGGTCGCCGAGCGTCAGCCCGAGTTCCTTTAGATCGTCGCCCGAAAGGTCGCCGAGCACATCCCAGTCGATCCCCTGCGACTCAAACGCCGCGGCGTGCTCTCCGAGTCCACTCTGGACCAGCCAGGTCCTCAGATTGTGGGTCATTGCCGGACCCCTGATGCACCTTTTTCCTGAACTATGATCGGCGCAGTTATGTCTGCGGTGTGTTGCCTACCACGATAGAAAAGATTTGCCGCGCTGCAAAGCGGAAAGGTGGTGTCTGTCTGTCAATGATAGTCGGTTTGGTTGCGCCGCATGAATTCGAGGCAGGCGTCGAATGTCTTGACACCTGAGCGTCGAGTGCCAGTCGGTCATGCAGTATGGAGACGGCTCGGCAAGGTTCGGGACTATACGGGACGGTCGCTCCGGGCAGCCGGTCACCACAGCTACTTTAATCGTGATGAATCGGGTGTCATAGCACGCCTGCCCTGCGCTTCACCGGTGCTGCACTTTTCGCGTTGCCATGTACGCCTCGAACAACCCTGCATGCAACTGGCTGAATTCCTGACGCAGACTGACGAGTTGGTGCGCCGCGCAGCCGGCACCAGGTCTTCCTCTAGCGTGCATCGTGCGGCGGCCAGCGCTGCATGATCCGCAAAGGACGCGGTCGGTGCGTGCTCAGGTTCGCCAATCAGCACCGTCATCGCGGACAACGCGCCGTCACCCGGATATCCGGGGGCCAACTGTTCCAGGGCCGCTCGCGCCGCCGCCCCTTCGCGGCGTTGCAACTGATTGAGGACACCGTTGGGCAACACCACGTCGCGGCTATCGGCGAAGATATCCAGTTGCTGAACGCTCTGCATGGTCATCGCGCTCAGAAAAGTTGCTCTTCAGGACGGGCCAGATTAGCCCACTTCACGGTGCTTCGGAAGGTACGGCCGTCATCATCGACCGACTCGATGATCACGCGCTGGCCGCTCGCTTCGGCGATCACGCGCACGGTCCGCTCGCCATAACGCATTAGCGCACCGATGGGCGGGCAGGCCGGCGTCTTGCGCCCGGTTCGCCTCCTGCGTAGGCGAGTTGCCTGCTCCATCCCGCCTACCCTCGCTTCTTCCGGCGCGCCGCCGTCTTGCTGGATGGCACTGAGGCTACCGGAACCTTGCGTGCCGGGCCCGGTGTCCGCGCTGAACGCGTCACAGTCGGGCGAGCCGGAGCAGCCTTCGCACGGACGGGCCGGCCGGCTCTGTCATCCACGTCGCGCCGCGCCGCCAGCTGTTGCCGCATTGTTACGTTCGTGGCCTGCACGGCATCGAGCCGTCCCTGCAGGACGCCGGCTTGATGGCGCGCGTCACCGAGTTGCGCCTGCAGTGCCTCGACCGCGCGGCGATGGTCGGCGTCGCGCCGGTCGGCCCGTTTCGTGGCCTCGTCGTTTTCCTTCTGCAGCTTCGCGACAGCGCGCCGCTCGCGCTCAATCTCGAGCAGCGCGCGCTTTTCCGACGCACGCAGGCGCTCCTCCGCCCGTTCTGCCGCCTCGCGCAGTTTGTCCAGATCCCGCGAAAACCCCTGCCGCACCTTTTCAAGTTCGCGGTCGCGCGCCGCTGCCTCGGCCTTCAGCCGTGCGATTTCGGTGTCTAGCGCCTGGCGTGCCGCGTGGCCCTCCGCCTGCGCCTTCCCGAGTTCCCGGACCTCCACCTGGGCGGCAAGCAGCGCTGCGGTGCGCTGCTCGAGCGCGGTTTCCGTCCGCTCCAGTTCACCGCGCGCGGCCGCGACGCGCTGTTCGGCTTCAGCCCGCCGCGCTTCCACTTCCGCCCGCAGCGCCTCGAGTTCCGCCTGCGCGGAGGCTGTCGCGCGCGTCCACAGCGTCGCGACCAGTTCCCCCGCCGCGGCTCCGAGATCGGCTGGCAGATCCGGGTGCTCGATACGCACCCGGCTCTTTTCACGCAGCTCCGCCCAGAACTCGCCGAGCACCGCCGCGGGCGTGCCCATGCTGCCGCGCCTGACGAGCTGGTACAGGCGGTTCGCAGTCGGCGCCTGGCCGTAGCGGAAGAACAGCAGCGCGCAGACCTCGCGATACAGCTCCCGCGTGTTCGGGAACGCGGCCTTCAGGCGATCGATGTCGGCCGCGAGCCGGGCGTCATCGGACGGAACATGGGACGAATCAGCGGGCAGGTCACCGGGCATGAGGCGGACAACGCATTTAGATGCATTAATAATATAACGTAAACCATATTATATCTAACTATCATACGGCTTTAATTTGACATTAACCCCATAATGTCGAAAATAATGACATGATTGTGCAACGGCCCGTTGCACCATTTATACAGGGACGGATCAAACCAAATCGATTCCCGCAAACACTCACCTTTCCCGGAAAGACTCACCTTCCATGTCCACGCCACCCGCGAACGACCTCGTCCTGGTGCACCCCGCCCCGCTCGAACGGCTCGTGATCCCGGTCGTGCTCGACGGCCACGCCGGGACCAACCGTGCCACCGGCGGCGTTACGCAGATCGCCGCCGCGAACGACCTCGACGCGATCCGCGCGTGGCTTGCGCGGTTCACCGACAAGCAGACTACGTTCGACAGCTACCGGAAAGAGGCCGAGCGGCTGCTGCTGTGGTCGCTCGTGCAACTGGGCAAACCGCTCTCGTCGCTCACGCACGAGGACTGCCTGCGCTACCAGCGCTTTCTCGCCGGTCCGCAGCCCGCCGCCACCTGGATTGCCAACGCCGGCGCGGGTGGCGGCCGCAAGCATGCGAGGGGGGCGATGCGCGCTGGCGTCCGTTTCACGGCCCGCTGTCCCCCGCCAGCATCCGCCAGGCGATGGTGATCCTGAATGTGCTGTTTTCGTGGCTGGTGCAGGCGGGGTATCTCGCCGGCAACCCCCTCGCGCTGTCGCGCCAGCGCACGCGCAAGGTGGCGCCCCGCATCACCCGCTATCTGGAGCCGGCGCTGTGGCAGGAGGTCAAGGACGCGATCGCCTCGATGCCGCAGGACACCGCACGTGAGCGTGCCCGCTACCACCGCGCGCGGTGGCTCTTCACGCTGCTCTATCTGGGTGGCCTGCGCATCGCCGAAGTGAGCGGCAATACGATGGGGCAGTTTTTCGTGCGACGCGATGCCGACGGCGCGATGCGCTGGTGGCTGTCGGTGCAGGGCAAGGGTGACAAGGAACGGCTGGTGCCCGCGACCCGTGAGCTGATGACCGAGCTGTCGCGCTACCGGCAGTCGCTGGGGATGACGGCGCTGCCCTCGCCCCACGAAGCGACGCCGTTGCTGCTGCCAATCGGCAGCACGGCGGACGAGAGTGCGAAGAAGGCGGCGAGAGGCGCAGGCGGACGGACCTC
>NZ_JACFYJ010000116.1:0-20713 GCF_037126505.1 Paraburkholderia bengalensis | reverse complement strand
ACCACTACAAGCGTGGTCACGCCTGCCAGTGGTTTCTATGATATCGCCGAAGCACACTCAACCTGGGCCGTTCGGTTGTTGTAGCGGGCGGACTGGTTCCCTCAGCGTCGCAGACAAAAACCCGCTAAGTATTCGCCACAGAAACCGAAGTAGGACTATTCACGATCGACAAAAACTCGCGCCGCGTCGACGCATCCGTCCGAAAAGTCCCCAGCATCCGCGAGGTCACCATTTCGACGCCCGCCTTGTGCACGCCGCGCGTCGACATGCATTGATGCGACGCCTCCAGAATCACGCCCACGCCCTTCGGCTGCAATACTTCGTTGAGCGTATCGGCGATCTGCACTGTCATCTTTTCCTGAATCTGCAGACGCTTGGCAAAGGCATCGACAAGCCGCGCCAGCTTCGAAATACCTACCACCCGATGCTCGGGCAGATAAGCGACGTGCGCGCGGCCGATGATGGGCACCATGTGATGCTCGCAATAACTCTCGAATCGAATGTCCTTCAGCACGATCATTTCGTCGTAGCCGTCGACTTCCGAAAACGTGCGAGCCAGGATGTCGCGCGGCTCCACCTGGTAG
This sequence comes from Paraburkholderia bengalensis, assembly GCF_037126505.1. NCBI lineage: Bacteria > Pseudomonadati > Pseudomonadota > Betaproteobacteria > Burkholderiales > Burkholderiaceae > Paraburkholderia > Paraburkholderia bengalensis. Next base: position 20,129 of record NZ_JACFYJ010000116.1, on the reverse strand, counting down.
CCCGCAAAGAATTCTTCGTACGCGCGAACCACGCGCGCAGGCGTATCGATCAAACCTTCGCGTCGCGGGTCGTCGCCGGCCCAGCGCAGCAGCACTCGCACGGCATCTTCGGCTTCCTCGCGGGATGGCCGGCCGGGTGTGTCAGCGGGCGTGGTCTTCTTCGTCGTCATCCTTCGCTCCAGTTCGAGTCAGGCGCGCAGCGCATGTTGCGGCATTGTTCCATGTTTCGCGGCCCTACGCCGAGCAGGGCTTTGCGCAGGTGGACCCGTCCGCGCTGCTTCAACCGCTGCGTCGCAACCTACTTCGGCCACTCGTCCTTCGCATCGTTGAACAGCTCGGCGACGATGCCGCGCAGCCAGCTCGCGCGCGGATCGTTGTGAAACTTGCGATGCCAGTGCTGGCGCAAATCGAAGCGAGGCAGCGGCAAAGGCGGCTCGACGAGTGTGATCGACGCGTGCTCCGACACGTACGCGAAGCCGATCGCATGCGGCACCGTCGCGATCAGGTCGGTGCGCGCGAGGATGAACGGCAGGCTCATGAAGTGCGGCGTTTCGAGCACCGCGCGCCGGCGGATGCGTTTCTTTTCCAGGTACTGTTCGAGCACTTCCTGGCTGCGTCCTTCGGCGCGCACGACGGCATGCCCGAGCGCGATGAACTGATCGAGCGTCAGCGGCGCGCCCGCGAGCGGATGATCGCTGCGCATCAGGCAGATGAACCGGTGCGTAAACAGACGCTGCTGGAAAAAGTTGTTGCCCGACAGATCGGGAAAGTAGCCGACAGCCAGATCGACATCGCCCGATTCGAGCCCGCGTTCGACGTGCGCCGGCGGCAGCGACACGGAGCGCAGATTCGCATGCGGAGCACGCTCGGCGAACAGCTGCAAAAGCCGCGGCAGAAACACGATTTCGCCGACGTCGGACAGCGCGAGCGAGAACGTGTGCGTCGAGGTCGCGGGATCGAAGTCCTGCGATTCGAGCATGCCCTTCTCGATGCGCGCGAGCGCCTCGCGGGCGGCCGGGATCAGCGCGAGCGCGCGCGGCGTCGGCTCCATGCCGCGCGACGTTCGCACGAAGAGAGGATCGTTGAAGTACTCGCGCAGCCGTCCAAGCGCGGTGCTCACGCGCGGCTGGCTCACGCCTAGACGTTCGGCGGCGCGGCTGACATTGCGCATGTCTTCGAGCGCGACGAGGTAGGGAATCAGGTTGAGATCGAGTTCGGCCATGCTGGAGGCGGATTGGAAACCATGCCGCACAGTATCGGTACGGCGTATACAACCTATCCTGGAAATCGCGCTGTCGGATAGTCGGGAAAGCGCCGACAATCATTTGAATAGTCGAATAACAACTCGGGAGACATACGATGCGCACTCAGGTCGTCATTATCGGCGCGGGTCCTGCGGGATTGCTGCTGTCGCATCTGTTGAGGCTTGCGGGCGTGGCGTCCGTGGTGCTCGAAAGCCGTTCGCGCGAGCACTGCGAGCAGCGCATACGCGCGGGCGTGCTCGAACAGGGCACCGTCGATACGCTCACGCAAGCCGGACTCGGCAGCCGGATGCAGCGCGAAGGGCTCGTGCATCACGGCATCGAACTGCTGTTCGAACGGACGCGGCACCGGATCGATCTGACGGCGCTGACGGGCGGCCGCGCAATCACCGTCTACGGCCAGCACGAAGTGGTGCGCGACATGATCGCCGCGGCCATCGACCATCAGCAGCCCCTGTATTTCGACGTGTCCGCGGTCTCGCTGCACGATCTGACGACGGACAAGCCATGGGTTCAGTTCACGCATGAGGGCATCGCGCAGCGCATCGATTGCGAGTTCATCGCGGGCTGCGACGGCTTTCACGGCATCTCGCGCGATTCGATCCCCGCTGCTGCGCTGCAAACATTCGAGCGGATCTATCCGTATGCGTGGCTCGGCATCCTCGCGCACGCCGCGCCGACCTGCGACGAACTCGTCTACGCACATCACGAACGGGGCTTCGCGCTGTTCAGCATGCGTTCGCCGGAACTGACGCGCCTCTATTTGCAATGCCGTCCCGACGAAGACCTCGCGCAATGGCCCGACCAGCGCGTCTGGGCCGAGCTGCACGCGCGCTTCGACAACGCCGACGGCTGGTTGCCCGCGATCGGCGAAATCGCGCAGAAGGGCGTGACGCCGATGCGCAGCTTCGTGTGCGAGCCGATGCAGTACGGCCGGCTCTTTCTCGCCGGCGATGCCGCGCACATCGTGCCGCCGACGGGCGCCAAAGGCATGAACCTCGCCGTCGCCGACGTGCGGGTGCTCTCGAAAGCGCTCGCGGCACACTACCGCGACGGCCGCGACGATCTGCTCGCCGCGTATTCGTCGACGTGTCTTGCGCGCGTGTGGCGCGCCGAGCATTTCTCGTACTTCATGACGAACATGCTGCATCCATCGTTCGACGACACGCCGTTCGTCAACCGCCTGAAGCTGTCCGAACTGCGCTACGTCGCGCGTTCGGATGCGGCGGCGCGAATGCTGGCGGAGAATTATGTCGGCCTGCCGTTCGACGACTGAAGCGAGCATTCCCGTCAGGCGCCAGGCGCCAGGGCAAACCACGAATTCCTTGCCTTGACAAGAGACGCGGGCGCAAACCATAATGCGCCGGTACGTTCGCTAAACGAAACTGTGTTCGCATAAAGAACTTTTTGGGAAGTTAATGCGGCGCGAAAACGGAAGGCGGGCGCAAGCTCATGCAGCCAGCAGCAGGTCTGCATGCCATCCGGTCACGCAGCACCTGGCAGGACGTCAGCGGACGTGGAGACCGTCCGGCGCGCATTCCGCCCCTCGTCGGCGGGTCGCGCGGCGCGGAACCACGCGTTCCAGAGGAAATCGACATGATCAACAAGATTTACGAGTCACTTCAGTCGGCCGTCGCCGACGTGCACGACGGCGCGACCGTCATGATCGGCGGCTTCGGCACGGCGGGCATGCCGTCCGAGCTGATCGACGCGCTCATCGAACAGGGCGCGAAAGAACTCACCATCGTCAACAACAACGCCGGCAACGGCGACACGGGCCTCGCCGCGCTGCTGAAGGCGAAGCGCGTGCGCAAGATCATCTGCTCGTTCCCGCGTCAGACGGATTCGTATGTGTTCGACGCGCTCTATCGAGCGGGCGAGATCGAACTGGAACTCGTGCCGCAAGGCAATCTGGCCGAGCGGATTCGCGCGGCGGGCGCGGGCATCGGCGGCTTCTTCACGCCGACGGCCTACGGCACCAAGCTCGCCGAAGGCAAGGAAACGCGCGAGATCGACGGCAAGCATTACGTGCTCGAATCGCCGCTGCACGCAGACTTCGCGCTGATCAAGGCGTACAAGGGCGACCGCTGGGGCAACCTCGTCTATCGCAAAACGGCGCGCAACTTCGGCCCGATCATGGCGAGCGCCGCGAAGACGGCCATCGTGCAGGTGTCGGAAGTCGTGCCGCTCGGCGCGCTCGACCCCGAAGTGATCGTCACGCCGGGCATTTTCGTGCAGCGCATCGTCGAAGTGCCGCAAGCAGCGCACGAGGCGCAGCGTCCCGAGCAAGCAGCCTGAAGGAGGCCTGACATGAAACGACTGACCCGCGATGAAATGGCCAAGCGCGTCGCGCAGGATATTCCTGAAGGCGCTTACGTGAACCTTGGCATCGGCGTGCCGACGCTGGTGGCGAATCACCTCGACGCGAACAAGGAAATCTTCCTGCACAGCGAAAACGGCCTGCTCGGCATGGGCCCGGCGCCCGCCAAAGGCGAGGAAGACGACGAGCTGATCAACGCCGGCAAGCAGCACGTCACGCTGCTCACGGGCGGCGCGTTCTTCCATCACGCGGATTCGTTCGCGATGATGCGCGGCGGTCACCTCGACTACTGCGTGCTCGGCGCGTTCCAGGTCTCGACGACGGGCGACCTCGCCAACTGGCACACGGGTGCGCCCGACGCGATTCCCGCCGTGGGCGGCGCGATGGATCTGGCCATCGGCGCGAAGCAGGTGTTCGTGATGATGGAACATCTGACGAAGCAGGGCGAAAGCAAGATCGTCGCCGAGTGCTCGTATCCAGTGACGGGCGTCGGCTGCGTCGACCGCATCTACACGGACCTCGCGATGATCGACGTGACGAAGGACGGCCTCGTCGTGCGCGAAATCTTTTCCGACATCGGCTTTGCCGAACTGGAAAAGCTGACGGGCGTCGCGCTGATCGACGGCACGCAAGAGGCGCGCGCGGCATAAAGCTGCAGTCCGCGCCCGCACGTCACCTGCGCGCGGCGATACGGTGCGCGTGACCCCGAAGCGGCGTTCGGCGACAATAGCCCGAACGCCGCGCGCTTTCAGGCGCATTCCCGGCGCGCATGCCTCGCGCATGCGCATTCTTCCGACGCTCTGAACATCATCATGCTAGAAGCCAGCGCCCGCTTGACCGGCCTGATTTGCGGCACGGGGCCGATGAACGACATCTGGTCGCCGCGCGCGACGCTGCAACGGATGCTCGACGTCGAAGCGGCGCTCGCGCGCGCTTCGGCTGCCCATGGCGTGATTCCGCAGTCGGCCGTCGCCGCGATCGAGGCGACCTGCCGCGCCGACCAACTCGACGCCGACGCGCTCGCCCGCGATGCCGCGCTCGGCGGCAATCTCGCGATTCCCCTCGTCAAACAGCTGACGGCGCGCGTCAAGGACGCCGACGCGCAGGCGTCGAAGTACGTCCATTGGGGCGCGACGAGCCAGGACATCATCGATACGGCGACCGTGCTGCAATTGCGCGACACGTTCGATCTGCTCGACGGCGCGCTCGCCTCGACCTGCGACGCGGTGGCCGCGCTTGCCCGGCAGCACCGCGCGACGCCGATGATCGGCCGCACGTGGCTGCAGCAGGCGCTGCCCATCACGCTCGGCCTGAAGTTCGCGCAATGGCTCGACGCGCTGCTGCGTCATGCGCGCTCGACACGCTGCTCGCGCATGCGCTCGTGCTGCAGTTCGGCGGCGCGGCGGGCACGCTTGCCAGCTTGCGCGACAAGGGCGGCGCAGTCGCGGCGGAATTGGCGAAAGAGTTGCAACTGCAGATGCCCGCCGTGCCGTGGCACACGCAACGCGATCGCATCGCGGAAGCTGCGTCGTTCTTCGGCATGCTGATCGGCACGCTCGGCAAGATCGCGCGCGATATCTCGCTGCAGATGCAGACGGAACTGGGCGAACTCGGCGAGCCGGTCGCGGCGGGCAAAGGCGGATCATCGACGATGCCGCACAAACGCAACCCTGTCGGCTGCGCGGCCGTGCTGACAGCGGCGACGCGCGCGCCCGGTCTCATCGCGACGGTGTTCGCCGGCATGGTGCAGGAGCACGAGCGCGCGCTCGGCGGCTGGCAGGCCGAATGGGACGCGCTGCCCGATCTCGCGCGTCTCGCGGGCGGCGCGCTCGCGAATATCGAACAGATCGCGAAGGGGCTCGAAGTGAACGTCGCGCGGCTGGCCGCGAATCTCGACGTGACGCACGGCCTGATTCTCGGCGAAGCGGTGATGCTCGCGCTCGGGGACAAGATCGGGCGGATGGATGCGCACCATCTCGTCGAGCAGGCGTCGAAGGAGGCTGTCAAGAGCGGCAAGACGCTGTTCGACGTGCTCGCCGCCGATGCTTCCGTTACGCAGCATTTGCCCGTCGAGCAGTTGAAGCGCCTGCTCGATCCCGCCAACTACGTCGGCAGCGCGCACGCTTTTCTGGACGCCGTGCTGGCTCTTCACACCGCGCGCGCAGAACGCGCGATTCAACATCAGGAGTAGAGAATGCCTTACGCCGCAGTCAATGGCATCGAACTGCATTACCGGATCGACGGCGACCGTCACGGCAACGCGCCGTGGCTCGTGCTGTCGAACTCGCTCGGCACCGATCTGTCGATGTGGGCGCCGCAGGTCGCCGAATTCGCGAAGCACTTTCGCGTCCTGCGCTACGACACGCGCGGCCACGGTCACTCCGAAGCGCCGAAGGGGCCGTATGCGATCGAGCATCTGACGGGCGACGTGATCGGCCTGCTCGACACGCTGAAGATTTCGCGCGCGAACTTCTGCGGCATTTCGATGGGCGGGCTGACGGGCATTGGTCTGGCGGCGCGTTACGCGGACCGCATCGACCGTGTCGTGCTGTGCAACACGGCGGCACGCATCGGCTCGCCGGAAGTGTGGGTGCCGCGTGCCGCGCGGGCGCGCACGGAGGGCATGGTTGCGCTGTCGCAGGCCGTGCTGCCGCGCTGGTTCACGGCCGAGTTCATCGCGCGCGAGCCGCTCGTGTTCAACTTCGTCCGCGATGTGTTCTCGCATACGGACAAGGAAGGCTACGCGCTGAATTGCGAAGCGATCAACGCGACCGACCTGCGGCCTGAAGCGCCCGGCATCAAGGCGCCCGCGCTGGTGATTTCGGGCACGCACGATCTGGCCGCGACGCCTGCGCAAGGCCGCGAACTGGCCGCGGCGATTCCGGGCGCGCGCTATGTGGAGCTGGAAGCGTCGCACATCTCGAACATCGAAGTGGCCGACACGTTCACGAAGACCGTGCTCGATTTTTTGAAGGGTCAGCGATGAACGACGAACAACGTTACGAAGCGGGCATGGGCGTGCGCCGCGCGGTGCTGGGCGACGCGCACGTGGACCGGTCGCTGGCGAACCGCACGGAAGTCACCGAGGAGTTCCAGAACTTCATCACGCGGTATGCGTGGGGCGAAATCTGGACGCGTGATGGGTTGCCGCGCCACACGCGCAGCCTGCTGACGATCGCGATGATGGTCGCTTTGAATCGCAGCGAGGAGCTCGCTTTGCATCTGCGCGCCGCGCGGAATAATGGTGTGACGCGGGAGCAGGTGAAAGAGGTGCTGCTGCAGACCGCTATCTATTGCGGCGTGCCTGCTGCTAATTCCGCTTTTCATCTGGCTGATAAGGTCTTTAAGGAGCAGGATGAGGAGCGGGGGAAAGCTTGAGGCGCTTTTCAATGCCTGTTTGACGGGTGTGTGCAGGCCTTTGCGTGGGCATCCGCGTTGCGCCTTCGCGGCGCGGGCCTTGCCCCTGTGCGGGGCGGCACCTACTTTCTTTGCCGCCGCAAAGAAAGTAGGCAAAGAAAGCGGGCTCACACCGCCAATCCTTGTCACTTACCCACGGGCTCTCAGCGTCCCCGCACTTCACACAGCACCGCGCTGTTTTGAGCCCGCCGCCAGCGTGCTTGCGACTGGCCTCACCCGCTCCATCGTCCGAGCAAACGCGAGCCCCATCTGACCTTTATCGCCCTATGCGGCAAACTCTGTGTAGGTCGTCTCGCCGTTGATGGCAGCGCCCGAATTGTGTGGATATCTCGAAGCGATGGTGTCGTGTGCAGTGCAACGGCCTACACAGAGTTTGCCGCAAAGGGACGCGCCGCGGACGTGTGTTGTGGCGCGAGTGTGCGAAGTGGGTGAGGCGCGGAGAAGTGCGCGGGCAACTGAGGCTTGCCAGCGCGACGACGAAAGAAGGACGGGGACGTTGAGAGCCCGTGGGTAAGTGTCAAGGTTTGGCGGTGTGAGCGGCTTTCTTTTGCCTGCTTTTCTTTGCCGCTGCAAAGAAAAGTAGGTGCCGCCCCGCACAGGGGCAACGCCCGCGCCGCGTAGGCGCAACGCGGATGCCCACGCAAAGGGCAAGCGAAGACCGGCAACGCCTGCGCCGCGTAGGCGCTTTCGCGGATGCCAGCGCAAAAGGCAAGACCACTACGCCAGCGTGAGCAGCACAACACCGCCTAGCGGATGCCGGCAAAAAAGCCAAACCAAACCAGCGTCGCAGACAAAAAGAACAGAACCGAACCCAACCCGATATGATTCAGCCCATCGCGACAACCCACGCCGCCAGGCAAAAATGCTCCCCAACCTGCTGGTCCAACTCGTCAACGGACTCGCCGACGCCTCCGCGCTATTTCTCGTCGCGGCTGGCCTGTCGCTGATTTTCGGCGTCACGCGCATCGTCAATTTCGCCCACGGCTCGTTCTATATGCTGGGCCTCTACGTCGCCTACAGCATCGCGAGCCGCTTCGGCGCCAGCGTCGCGGGCTTCTGGCTGTCGATGCTCGCCTCCGCGCTCGTGATCGGCGTGCTTGGCGCGCTCGTCGAGTTCGTCGTGCTCCGGCGCATCTACAAGGCGCCCGAGCTGTTCCATCTGCTCGCGACTTTCGCGCTCGTACTGATCTTTCGCGATGCCGCGCTCGCCATCTGGGGCCCGCAGGATCTGTTCGGCCCTCGCGCGCCGCATCTTGCGGGCGCCGTCGAACTGCTCGGCCATCGCCTTCCGAGCTGGGATCTCGCGCTGATCGTCATTGGCCCGCTCGTTCTGCTGCTGCTGTGGTACGCGTTGACGCGCACGCGCTGGGGCACGCTCGTGCGCGCCGCGACGCAAGACCGCCAGATGCTCGGCGCGCTCGGCATCAACCAGGCGTGGCTATTCACAGGCGTGTTCTTCGTCGGCGCGTTTCTCGCGGGACTCGGCGGCGCGCTGCAGGGGCCGCGCATGTCGGCGAACCTGTCGCTCGACCTCGAAACCATCGGCAACGCGTTCGTCGTCGTCGTGGTCGGGGGCATGGGCTCGATTCCCGGTGCGTTCGTCGCGGCGCTGCTGATCGCGGAGATCAAGGCGCTGTGCATCGGCATCGGCCATGTGTCGCTGTTCGGCATCGACGTGTCGCTGAGCCGCTTCACGCTCGTCGCCGAATTCGTCGTGATGGCCGTCGTGCTCGTCGTGCGGCCCTATGGATTGCTGGGCCGCGCGGGCGAAGCCATCCGCGCGCCGGCGCCCGCCGATGCGCCGCTCAAACCCGCCGGCAAACGCCTGAAGTGGCTGGCGGCATGCATCCTCGCCGCGCTGGTGCTCGCGCCGCTCGCGGCGGGCGCGTTTGCGTACATGCCCGTGCTGCTCGTCGAAATCCTGATTGCCGTGCTGTTTGCCGCGAGCCTGCACTTCATCATGGGACCGGGCGGCATGCATTCGTTCGGTCACGCCGCGTACTTCGGCCTGGGCGCGTACGGCGCGGCGCTGTTCCTCAAGGTGCTCGATCTGCCGATGGAAGCGGCGCTCGTGCTCGGTCCACTGCTGGCCGTGCTCGGCGCGCTCGTGTTCGGTTGGTTCTGCGTGCGCCTCTCGGGCGTGTACCTGGCGATGCTCACGCTAGCGTTCGCGCAGATCGTCTGGTCGGTCGTCTATCAATGGGATGACGTGACGGGCGGCAGCAACGGCATTCTCGGCCTGTGGCCGTCGAACTGGCTGTCGTCGCCTGTCGCGTACTACTACCTGACGCTGGCGTTCGCCGTGCTGGGCGTGTGGCTGCTGCGCCGCATGCTGTTCTCGCCGCTCGGTTACGCGATGCGCGCCGCGCGCGATTCCGCGTTGCGCGCGGAAGCCATCGGCATCGATACGAAGCGCGTGCAATGGGCCGCGTTCGTGATCGCGTCGCTGTTCTGCGGGCTCGCGGGTTCGCTGTACGCGTTCTCGAAGGGCACGATCTCGCCGGAAGTGATCAGCGTGAGCCGCTCCGTCGACGGGCTCGTGATGGTCCTGCTCGGCGGCATCCAGACGCTCGCGGGGCCGATCGCAGGCGCGGCGATCTTCACCTGGCTGCAGGACGCCGTCGCGCGCCAGACGGACTACTGGCAAGCGCTGCTCGGCGCCGCGATCCTCGTGCTGGTGATCGCGTTTCCGCAAGGCGTCGTCGGCTTCGTGCGCGAGCGCTTCGAACGCAATGAACCCGAAGCAGGAGCGCAACGATGAGCCTGCTGCGCGTCTCGCATCTGTCGATGTCGTTCGGCGGCGTGAAAGCCGTCGATGACGTTTCGTTCGACATCGAGCCCGGCAAACTGCTCGCGCTGATCGGCCCGAACGGCGCAGGCAAGTCGACTTGTTTCAACATCGTCAATGGACAACTGCGTCCGTCGCGCGGCTCCGTGATGCTCGACGGCGAAGAACTCGTCGGCATGCGGCCGCGCGATATCTGGCGGCGCGGCGTCGGCCGCACGTTCCAGGTCGCCGCCACGTTCAACTCGATGACGGTGCTCGAAAACGTGCAGATGGCGCTGCTGTCGCGCGAAAAGCGGCTGTACGGTTTGTGGAAGCCGGCCGCCTCGCAATTCGAAGAGCAAGCGCTCGCGCTGCTCGATCAGGTCGGCATGGCCGCGCATGCGCAGCGCGCGTGCAGCGTACTCGCGTATGGCGACGTCAAGCGCGTCGAAATGGCCATCGCGCTCGCCAATCGACCGAAGCTGTTGCTGATGGACGAACCGACAGCAGGTATGGCGCCGCAGGAGCGCAACGAACTGATGGCACTGACGAAGCGGCTCGCCGTCGAGCGCAACATCGGCGTGCTGTTCACGGAGCACAGCATGGACGTGGTGTTCGCGAGCGCGGACGACATCATCGTGCTCGCGCGCGGCAAGCTGATCGCGCAAGGCAACGCCCACATGATCCGCAACGACGCGAACGTGCAGGCCGTCTACTTCGGCACGGGCAAGACGTTCCAGCCGCGCGCGCCGTTGTCGGCGGGCGGCGGCGAAGCGCCAATGGAGCCACGCGCATGAACGCACCGCTGCTGAAGGTGGCAAACCTGAACGCGTATTACGGACGCGCGCACATCCTGTTCGACGTGAGTCTCGAAGTGGGGCGCGGCGAAGTCGTCGCGCTGATGGGCCGCAACGGCGCGGGCAAATCGACGACGATGAAGTCGATCATGGGCCTGACCGCTCGCCGCGAAGGCACGGTCCATTTCGACGGCGCGGATATCGCGGCGCTGCCGCCGCATCGCATCGCGCGAATGGGGCTCGGCTATGTGCCGGAAGACCGCCGCGTGTTTTCCGGGCTGACGGTGATGGAGAACCTCGACACGGGCCGTCAGCCGCCGCGCGAAGGCGCGCCGTCGTGGACGCCCGAGAAGCTCTTCAAGCTGTTTCCGAATCTCGGCGAGATGCCGCGGCGTCTTGGCGGCCAGATGAGCGGCGGCGAGCAGCAGATGCTGACCGTGTCGCGCACGCTGATGGGCAATCCGCGTCTGGTGCTGCTCGACGAGCCCTCGGAAGGCGTCGCGCCCGTGATCGTCGAACAGATGGCGAACATGATTCTCGAACTGAAGCGCGAAGGGCTGTCGATCCTGCTGTCCGAGCAGAACCTGCATTTCGCGGAACTCGTCAGCGATCGCGCGTACGTGCTTGAGAAAGGGCAGATCCGCTTCAGCGGCACGATGCGCGAGCTCGCGCACGACGATGGCGTCCGGCGCGCGCATCTGGGCGTTTAGGTAACGGGACGCGCGATGCGCGGCGCGCTTTCGGGCGAATTCGCGAAACTTCGGTACGATGCACGGTTCGTGCGGCCCATGCTGCCGCACCACCTCATCGACAATAAACGGAGTCACGCATGACCTCGCGCGCAGTCTGGATTTCCCGCATGACGGCAACGCTGGCCGTTTCGCTGACCTTGTCGCTGACGGCGCCTGGCGCGTCGGCGCAACAGACCATCAAGATCGGCGAAATCAACAGCTACAAGGCGCAGCCCGCTTTCCTCATGCCGTACAGGAACGGCTGGAATCTCGCGCTGGATCAGGTGAACGCGGCGGGCGGCGTGCTCGGCAAGAAGCTCGAAGTCGTCTCGCGCGACGACAACGCGAATCCGGGCGACACGATCCGCGTCGCCCAGGAGCTGATCGCGCGCGAGCAGGTGCAGCTGCTGTTCGGCGGCTATCTGTCGAACACGGGCCTCGCGCTGACCGACTTCGCGAAGCAGAAGCGCATGTTCTTCCTCGCCGCCGAGCCGCTCACGGACAAAATTGTCTGGGCCGACGGCAACAAGTACACGTACCGTCTGCGACCGTCCACGTATATGCAGGTCGCGATGCTCGTGCCCGAAGCGGCGAAGCTGCACAAGAAGCGCTGGGCGCTGGTCTATCCGAACTACGAGTACGGCCAGTCGGCGGTGGCGACCTTCAAGAAACTGCTGAAGGCCGCGCAGCCCGACGTCGAGTTCGTCACCGAGCAGGCCACGCCGCTCGGCAATCTCGACGCCGGTGCGACCGTGCAGGCGCTGGCCGATGCGAAACCCGACGCGATCTTCAACGTGCTGTTCAGCGCCGACCTCGGCAAATTCGTGCGCGAAGGCAATACGCGCGGGCTCTTCAAGGACCGCAGCGTCGTGTCGCTGCTGACGGGCGAGCCGGATTATCTCGACACGCTCGGCGCGGAAGCACCCGTCGGCTGGATCGTGACGGGCTACCCGTGGTATTCCGTCGATACGCCCGCGAACAAGAAGTTCGTCGCCGATTACGAGGCGAAGTATCACGACTATCCGCGTCTGGGCTCCGTGGTCGGCTACGCGGCACTGATGTCGATTGCGGACGGCATCAAAAAGGCAGGTTCCACCGATCCCGACAAGCTCGCGGCCGCGTTCAAGGGCCTCAATGTCGAGACGCCGTTCGGGCCGATCACATATCGCCCGCAAGACAATCAGTCGACGATGGGCGCGTTCGTCGGCGTAACCGCGCTGAAGGACGGCAAGGGCGTGATGACGTCGTATCGTTATATTGACGGCGCGAGCGTGCAGCCGTCCGACGCCGAAGTGAAGAAACTGCGTCCCGCCGACTGAGCGCGGGCGCCCGTTCCGAAAGCCAGCCTTGCATCGTGCGAGGCTGGCTTTTTTTCATCCATGCGCCGCGTTATTCCTCGGCGTCGTGCTCGGCCACGAAGTGCCGCAGATACGCGAGCACGGCCGCCTCCGCCGCGCGATGGTCGGCGCAGCTCTTCGAGCCGGCGTTCTCTTCGTCGCCGAACAGCGTCGATGGCGCGTCGTGCACGTCCACCTCCTGTCCTTCGCGGAAGATGCGGATCTCGTGCATGGCCTCCGCGTACTCGGCGACCCAGTGGATGCCCTCGATATGTGCGCCGGCCCTGACTGTCGGTGTATTCATGAGGCGTCTCCTGACGGGCGGCTTCATCGCCTGCCTTTTCGTAAACCATAGACGCTATCGGTGCATCGCGCAGCCTCCGTTGCACATCGGCGGGAGGGAAAGCGCGGTGTTCGCGTGGAAAATGCGCGTCGTCGATGACGCGGCACATGCGTTGCTGTGCTACTGATGCCACCAGTCAAACGGGAGCCAAGTCATGCCTGAAAAAGCAACTCTGAAGCGTGCCGCCGCCGACAAGCGCGCGGGCAAGTCGCCGAGCACCCAGGCCGGCGAATTCGTGAAGGAAGAAATCGATCATGTGCGCGAAGGCAAGCACGGCGTCAGATCGGCGAAGCAGGCGATCGCGATCGGCCTGTCGAAGGCGCGCCGCGCCGGCGTGGCGCTGAAGCAGCCGAAGGCGGGCACGACCAGCGAAGCGACGCGCAAGAAGGCCGCCGCCGATTCGGCCGCGGGCAAGCAGAAGACGCCTGCCGCGAAGCATGCGGCCGCCAGCAAGGCGACGGCAAAGACCTCTGCCAAAAAGACGCCCGCGCGCAAGCCGAGCAGCGAATCGACGGCGAAGCGCTCGCGCGTCAGCGAGGCCGTGCTGAAACGCGAAAGCGGACGCGGTGCATCGAAGGAGGCCTTGTCGAAGCAGACGAAGACGGCCGCAGCGCGCCGTCCGGCGGCGAGCCGTTCGGCTGCGGCGAAGAAGGCTGCCGCGACCAAGGGCGCAGCGGGACGTTCGGCTGCCGCGAAGAAGGCGGCGCATACGCGCGCGTCGCGGGCGCATCACTAGCCGCTTCTGACGTGCAATAAAAGCGCCGCCGCGCTCGCCGTGACAGGCACGCGCGGCGGCGTGGCCGCATGGCGAAAGCGAGAGCTTATTGAATCGACGCCAGGGCGTTGCGCACGGTATCGAAGACTTGTCCGATCTGCGCTTCGTCGATGATCAGCGGCGGCGAGAACGCCAGAATGTCGCCCGTGAAGCGGATCAGCACGCCCGCTTCGAAGCACTTGACGAACGCCTCATACGCGCGCGCGCCGGGCGCGCCGTCGCGCGGCTCCAGTTCGATGCCCGCGACCATGCCGAGGTTGCGCACGTCCTTCACGTGCTTCGCGTCGCGCAGCGCGTGCGCGGCGGCTTCGAACTTCGGCGCAAGCGCTGCCGCGCGCTCGAACAGCCCTTCGCGGCGATACAGGTCGAGCGTCGCGACGCATGCGGCGGCGGCCAACGGATGCGCCGAGTACGTGTAGCCGTGGAACAGCTCGATCGCGCCTTGCGCGCCCGCATTGACGATCGTGTCGTGCACCGCGCGGCTCGCGGCGACGGCGCCCATCGGCACTGACGCGTTGTTGATCGCCTTGGCCATCGTCAGCAGATCGGGTTTCACGCCGAAGAACTCGCTCGCCGTCGCTGCGCCCAGACGGCCGAAGCCCGTGATCACCTCGTCGAAAATCAGCAGGATGCCGTGCTTCGTGCAGATGTCGCGCAGCTTCTGCAGATAGCCTTGTGGCGGAATCAGCACGCCCGTCGAGCCCGCCACGGGTTCGACGATCACGGCGGCGATCGTCGATGCGTCGTGCAGCGTGACGATGCGCTCCAGTTCGTCGGCGAGATGCGCGCCCCATGCCGGCTGGCCCTTCGAGAACGCGTTGTGTTCGAGGTTGTGCGTGTGCGGCAGATGATCGATGGCGGGCAGCAGCGCCCCCGAGAACGTCTTGCGGTTCGGCGCGATGCCGCCAACCGAAATGCCGCCGAAGCCCACGCCGTGATAACCGCGCTCGCGCCCGATCAGACGCGTGCGCTGGCCTTCGCCGCGCGCGCGATGGTAGGCGAGCGCGATCTTCAGCGCCGTATCGACGGATTCCGAGCCCGAGTTCGTGAAGAACACGCGGTCGAGCCCTTCGGGCATCAGTTCCGCGACTTTCGACGCCGCCTCGAACGCGAGCGGGTGGCCCATCTGGAAAGTGGGCGCGAAGTCGAGCGTGGCCGCCTGCTTCTGCACGGCGGCAACGATCTCGTCGCGGCCGTGGCCCGCGTTCACGCACCACAGCCCGGCGCACGCGTCGAGCACGTCGCGGCCATCGGTCGAGCGGTAGTACATGCCTTTCGCCGATTCCAGCAGGCGCGGCGCGGCCTTGAACTGGCGGTTGGCGGTGAACGGCATCCAGAAGTTCGACAGATCGTCGATCACGGGGCGCGAAGTCATCAGGTTCTCCTCGAATGGGTAGCGAAACTGTAGCGTCCGAGGTTAAATGGCGGACATAAACAGTTGGCTCACTGCGCTGCTAACTGTGCTGGCCGAATCGTTGTAACTGTGCTGGTGTCCGGCACGTTTCCGACTACCGAACATGATCGAACTCGAACTGGACCGCGACCGCCGTGCCGCGCCGACGCTCGTCGAGCAGGTGGTGCAAGGCTTCGCGCGCGCCATCGACACGCAGGGGTTGCGCGCTGGCGCGCTGTTGCCATCCGTGCGGCAGCTTGCACAGTCGCATGCGCTCAGCACGTTCACGGTGACGGAGGCGTACAACCGGCTGGTGTCGATGGGGCTGGTGGTCGCGCGGCGCGGCTCCGGCTATCGCGTCGCGCCGCGCGCGCAGGCTGCGCACGCGAACACCGTCGACTGGCAGCCGCCCAGCCTGACGGCGACGTGGCTGCTGTCCGACGTATTCGCCGATCATTCCGTGCCCATCAAGGCGGGCTGCGGCTGGCTGCCGAACGAGTGGATCAACGAGACGGGCATGCAGCACGCGTTTCGCGCGATGAGCCGCGTGCCTGCCGCGCGCCTCGGCGATTACGGCCATCCATACGGCTTCGCGCCGCTGCGCGCGAAGATCGCCGAACAGCTGGACCGGCGCGGCTTGCCCGTCGAGGTGTCGAATGTGCTGCTGACGCAGGGCGCGACGCAGGCGCTCGATCTGATCGTGCGCACGCTGCTGCGCGCGGGCGACACTGTGCTGGTCGAAGATCCCGGCTACTGCAATCTGCTGCAGATTCTCAAGCTAGCGGGACTGAAAGTGATCGGCGTGCCGCGCACACCGGCGGGCGTCGATACGGACGTGCTGGAAAAGCTCGCCGACGAGCACCGGCCGAAGGCGATGTTCGTCAACACGACCTTGCAGAACCCGACCGGCGCGACCTACGGCATGGCGTCGGCGTTCCGGCTGCTGCAGATCGCCGAGCGCAACCGCATGTGGGTGATCGAGGACGACGTGAGCCGTGAACTCGGCCCGCCCGGCGCGCCCGTTTTCGCGGCGATGGAAGGCCTGCGGCGCGTGCTGTACATCAGCGGCTTTTCGAAGACGGTGACGCCGGCGCTGCGCTGCGGCTACGTCGTGGCCGAGCGCGACGTGCTGCGGGAACTGGCGCGCACGAAGATGGCGGTGGGGCTGACATCGTCGGAGGCGATCGAGCGGATCGTCGACAAGGTGCTGCACGAAGGTCGCTACGCACGCCATGTCGAGCAGGTCAACGACAGGCTGCGCGCCGCGCATGCCGTCGTCGAGGAACGGCTGGACGCGCTCGGCCTCGAGACGTTTCACCGGCCGCGCGCGGGTCTGTTCCTGTGCGCGCGGTTGCCCGTCGAGGCCGAGCGCGCGGGCGAAATCGCGACGGCGGCGCTGTCCGACGGCATCTGGCTCGCGCCGGGCTCCTATTTCCGTCCCGACGACGCGCCGAGCGCGTGGTTCCGCTTCAACGTCCCGCATTCGACGGACGACGCGCTGTGGCGCTTCATCGAGCGGGTCGGGCGGGGAGCCGGCGCCTAACCACGGCCTTGCAGCCGGTTGCGCGAAGTCTCTCGCCTGTCACGGCTTCGCGAGTGCGTCGATCAGTCCGGATATGTTTTCCGCGCCGACGTTGTCTTCGAGCAGCCCGATAAACACGCGGCTATACAGCTGATCCCGCTGGACTTCGGGCAGATCGGCGCGCGCATTGGCTATGGCTTCCGCCGCGCGGTGCGCCGAACTGACGATGCGTTGTGCAAGTTTTTTTTTCCATACCCTGCGCTATCGACTGCAAGCCCGAAAGCTTGAGCCCGTTTCCCTGTTGAGTGCATTCGTCTCATCGCGATTCATTGCGATTCATTGCGATCCATTGCGCCGAATGCGTTGTGTGGATGCCGCCTGTTCCTGTGTCGCCGTGCCTGCCCGTCAGGTGACGAGCGCCTTCTGTGCCGCTCGCGCGTGGGTGGCGCGGCTGCGCTCCTTCGCGTCGTACATCACCCGGTCCGCCGTTTTCACCAGATCGGCCGCGCGCTCGCCGGGTTGCAGCGCCGCGATGCCGAGGCTCGCGCAGACGCGATACGCATTGCCGTGCACCGTGACGGGCGTATCGAGCGCCGCCATGATGTCCGCGGCGATGCCGGGCGCCGCTGCCGCGCCGCTGTCGAGCACGACGAGAAACTCGTCGCCGCCCAGCCGTCCTACCTGCGCGCGGCCGTCCGTCACGTCGAGCAGCCGCCGTGCGATCGCCGCGAGGATCGCGTCGCCCAGGTGGTGGCCGAACGTATCGTTGAGTTCCTTGAAACGGTCCAGATCGACGAATATCACGCCCACGCGCCCCACGGCATCCGGCGCGGCGACGGCTTCCTCGAGCAGATCCATGATGCGCCCGCGATTGCACAGGCCCGTCAGGCGGTCCGTGTGCGCGAGCTGTCGCAACTGCTCGCGACCGTTGAGCAGCTTCAGGAGCAGCGCGGCGATCCAGGTCGACAGGCCGACGAGAATCACCGAAATCACGGCCGCCATCGTCATGTAGACGCGGCGCATCTTGTAGTAGTCGTCGAGCGCCTCGTCGACCGACAGCCCCGCCATCACCGTGAGCCCGTAGCGCTTCGATTCGCGGCTCGCCACGACGCGCTCCACGCGATCGAACGGATCGGCGAATACCGCGTCCTTCTGGTTCGGATCGATGTAGCGGGTGGGCAGCGCATCGCCCGTGCGGCTCGGCTGGTCGCCCGCGCGGCGCGACAGCACGAAGCCGCGTGACGACAGCACCGCGATCATGCCGTGCTCGCCGAGCGCGGCGCTGGTGTAGAAGCCATCGGTCAGCCACGCAGGATTCTCCGACACGATCACCACGCCGCCGAAGCTGCCATCCGGACGGTTGATGCGCCGCGTCGCCTGAATCGACCATTGGCGCGAAATCCGCCCGATCACCGGCTGGCTGAGGAACAGCCCGGCATCGGAGCGCTCGCGGTGCACCCGGAAGTGCTCGCGGTCGCTGAGATCGACGGCGCCCGTGAACGGAATCGTCGACGCGATCACGTGGCCGTCCGCGCCCGCAAGCGTCACTTGCAGCGCGGTATCGGCGGTGATGAGGCCGTGCGCCTGATACTTGCGCAGATCGAATGTGTCAGGCGAGCTCTCGAAACCGTACTTCACGAGCAGCGCAATCATGTCGACGTCGTGAATCGTTTTCTGCATGTGGGTGTCGAGCGCGCCCGCCACGGTGCGCGCCGCCACCTGCGTGTCGTGCATGACGGCCGCTTTTTCGATGCGCAGCCGCAACAGGATCGTGACCCACAGCACGGCGAGAATCAGCACAGTCAGCGCGGGCAGCAGCACGAACGCGCGATGCGGCGCGCGCGGCCACATGCGCGTCGGAAGGATGCGAAGTCTGCCCATATGCGACCTCGTGGCGAGCGCGGTGTTCTTCACTGGCTGATGACTGATGGCTGACGCGTGAGACGTCGACTCGACCGTTCATGAAAGGCGAAAGCGCTGCTGCCGCCGCCGTCACCCTGCTGCTTCGTTATATCGGCAGCGCCGGACGGAAATTGATTGCGATTTGCAGATTCGCTCGAAAGAGGACGGACGTGCTCGCGCAGCCTCGTTTCAGGCGGCGTTCAGTGCGATGACGCGCGCTACCACAGGTGGATTCATGCGGGCGGCGCAGGGCGGGAAACGAATGCATAGCCGTTCTTGCCGTGGCGCTTGACGTCGTACATCGCGTCGTCGGCGGCGGCGACCAGCAGCCGGTGATCGGCGACGCGGTCGGGAAACGTCGCGATGCCGACACTCGCGCGCACGAGACCGAGGCCCATCTGCGCATCGGCGTCGCCGACGCAGTTCATCAGCCGCGTGGCGATTGCCGCCAGCTCGGTATCGCTGCCGAAGCCGAGCACGAGCGCCGCGAACTCGTCGCCGCCCATGCGCGCGACGAGATCGCCGGGACGCAGCGATTGCCGGAAGCGCTGCGCGACCGCGACCAGAAAGGCGTCGCCGACGCTGTGCCCGTGCGTGTCGTTGACCTGCTTGAAGCCGTCGAGATCGACATACAGCAGCCCGCACTTGCCGGGCGCGCCGCTCACGGCGATCTGGTCGAGCCGCGCGAGCAGTTGCTGGCGGTTGGGCAGGCCCGTCATCGCGTCGTGCTGCGCCGCGTGTCGGAACTCATACGTGAGCCCGGCGAGCCGCCGGTGGCGCCGCGCGAACACGACGAGCGCCGCCAGCAGCGCGCCCGCCACCACGACCGTCAGCACCGCGAGCACGCTCGCGACGCGCAGCGTGCGCCGGCGGACGTCGGCGCTGATCGCGTCGGTGCGCGCGTGCCAATACTCGGCGGTGACGGCGAGGGCATGCTGCAGATCGTCGAAGCTCGCCGCCGTCGCGTCGTTTTGCGGCAGTCGCGGCGCGGGAATCGGACTCGAACCGATCAGCGCATCGAGTTCGGCGACGCGCGCCTTCAACTGATCGAGCGCCTGCTGGTAGTTCGCGTTGGCGTTGGCGTTGATGTTGGGATCGGCGGAAGAAGCGGCGGATGAAGCCGCGCGGCCCGGCGGCCGGGCCGCGCGCGCGGCACGTCTGGCGAAGCTGGCGGCGAGGCGCGCATTGTCGGCGCGCGCGACGGCTTCGAGCACGAGCGACGCGTAGCGCTGCTGGAAATGATCGGCGTATAGCGCCTTGACCTGGACGGCGACATATAAAAGCCCCGTCACGAGACACGCCAGCGCGACGGCGCCGACCGCGCTCGGCTGCGGACGCCATCGCGCGCTGGGCGGGCGGTGCGGCGTGACGGTTCGCTTCACGCCGCCGCGTCAGGGATGCGAATACGGATCGGGGTTGTTGCCCGGGTCGCGGCTGCGGCGATGGTATGTGACCTTGCGGAACATCGCGGTCAGCCGCGACACGAAGGTTTCTTTCGGTTTCGCGTGCTGTGGGTGGCGCGCGGCGGCGCCGCCCGGCTGCTTGCCGCGGTCGGCGCGCGCG
>NZ_JACFYJ010000115.1:0-20877 GCF_037126505.1 Paraburkholderia bengalensis | reverse complement strand
CTGGTGTCGATGAACGTTCGCAACTTCATCTTGGCACATTGATGCCGACTCGCGGCTTCCGCCGCAGCCTCGGGACGGGGAAGTCCCTTTCATTCTCTAAGGTGCCGCCGGCCGCCTGGCCCACCTTTTGTCATACCGCACCATCGCTTTTTTGCCGTTTCGGATCTGCTCGTAGAAAGCTCACTGGTATTCAGGACAAGTCTTTACACGTGGCCCAATCGCGGCCGCAATGGCGTTTGCGACTACCGCTACGATATAGCCGGCGAAGCTCGCTTCCGACGATTCGATGATCGACTTCATAGTGCCGTATCCATCAAGCTTTCAGACTCAGTGTCTGCATCGCCTAACCGTGAGTCGGCGCTTGAGGAGCACTCTGAGCCTCGATCGTCGACGCCCGTCCTCGAAACGGCCCATTTTCGTGTGCCATCCCACGCGACCCCCGCGCAACTGCCCGTCGTTATCGACACGAGGTTGGCATGCTTTCGGGAGCCTCGAGCCCTATAGACACCCCCCAACCCGTGCTTCCCGTTCGAGGTGTGATTTGGTGCCGTATGTATCTCGTAGGCAGCCGGGCATACCTCGCAGAAGAAGAGCGGAAAACCCGCGATGAAGCCAATAGCGAAAATCAGCAGTTGTTGATGTGGAAGTTCGTCGACTCCTCATCGATTCTGACTCGTTGAAACTGATCAGCGGCCGGCTCTCGCCGGTCTTTTCTCTTTTACTTTCAGACCAAACGCACTGGAAGTTCCAGGATTTCAGTATCGAACACGAGTCCGTCGGCGGCATCCAGCTTTACGTTTGATGTCAGGACAACATTGGCCGGCTCAGAGACAACACGAATCGCTTCTGGGCTTACCAATACGCGATCTGAAACATTCGTGATCAAAGCGTCGAGAGACATCGAGTTTGAATACAACCATGCCAGACCGTCCTCCTCTTCCTGACGGAGAATATTCTGATCCGCGAAACCTTCGACCCGCACGATAACTTCTGCAATCTTCAGCGCTTCATCAGCGGGCAGCCTCCTGATAACCACTTCGACCTCGGGATGCGGCTCACCAGGGAGCCAATAGAATCTCTCGCTGAACCTCCGCATTCTTTCCACGATGAACTCTCGTGCGACCGCATAGTATGGTTTCTCGAGCATGGCAATCACTTCTCGCAGGAACCTGGCCTTGAAAGTTTCGCGCAGATTCCCCGTCGGATCGAAGAAGATTTCATAGGCCGCGCCAGCAATGAACGACTGTTGCCGTATATCTGCTTCTGGATGATCAAGCGCAAGGAGCAGGTCAATGGCCTGCCATGCATTGCCTACGGCCGCCTGGTAGAGGGCACGACCCAGTACAAAACACCAGCCGAGATTCTGCGGAAGCGAATTTTCAATCAACACCGACACAACATCGTTTTGCATGTACCAGTTGTGCGTGTTGAGACCGTCAATGATTTTCCTGTAGATCGGATCATCGATCTGCGTCACAAACTCCTTCTCGTTTGATTCCGCCGCTTCAGGAATTTCAAGTCGAGGCCGGGCCGTTTCAACAATTTGCTCTTGGGGAGGAGGTGGTGCTACGTCTGCAGGAACGGCGTCTTGATTCGTATCGGCAGGCTCGTCCGAAAACACCTGTTTGCCTGAACCGTCCCCGCTGACCAGAGTTGACCCACCTTCTTCTGTCGGAGTGGTCGGATTTTGCTCAAGCGTCAATTCGGCAAGCAGATCGCCGATTTCCTTCTTGGGGTCGCCGCCCGGGATGGTAGCCACCCCGCCTGCCGCTATGTGGTCAATGGTCGAGATGGCGATTTCCCGACTACCGAGTCGGGCTTCAAACTCCGAGGCCAGACGCGGATCAATCACCCAAATCTCGGGCTTTACGTTCTGTTCAATTTTTGTAGGATCATCGTCCCTGATGCGCGTCTTCGGCGCGTACACGTAGTCGCTCTTCTGTTCCTGCGTAAGAAGCAGGACACGCTCGAACGCGGGCTTCTTCGCACCCTCTTCTTCGCCATGTGCCTGGATCTCGACAAAGCGCTTCGAGGCGATTTCGAGAATCTCAAGCCAGATCGCCAGGTCGCCGTCTGCGTTCTGCGATTTTCGAGCATCCGTTAGCCCTGGCGGGATCCTGTTAGCACGGCGGCGTTCCGCGAGTACGCTTAAATTGTTGCACTGGTTGGAGAAATCGAGATGAACGAACGACCCTGGAAGTTCCGAAATCAGTTCATCGTGAATCTCCGAGGGGGAAAGCTCCTTCCCGACATTGCCGAGCAGCGCCTTAATCTGCTCCAGCTTGGTCGAGATCAGATCCACACCGTTGCCCGTCGTCACGCCAAGCTTATCCGCCAGGTAAGTCTGCTCGCCGATTGAAGTTGCCCGCCTGAGATGCTGAACGACCTCAGATTGAGTCGGTATGCGGTCGGCAAGCTTCTGCACGGACTCACTGAATCCGTGCGTCGATGCCTTCAGGAATGCGTTGTGGAAATATTCGTTCGCGACCCATCCTGGAACGACCAGCCGCTTGTCCTGAACGGGCTTCTGTAACAAGCGATAGAGGCCAAGTCTCGCGCGCCGGTGGAGTCTGAAGGGCAATGCAAGGACGTTCGTATCAAGAAAAATCAGCGTCTTCGGATCGGCCAATGCATTGAACATTTCCTCCCGGTACTGAGAGCGGGAGATGGGCAGATTCCACAAGCCGAGCGGGGCATTGAGGGTAGCGAATATCGACATCTTGTGCGTTCAGGCTTTTAAGAATCATTTGTCTGGCGGTATCACTCTGCCAGCCTCGGATGCATGAGCTATCGACACATCCCGCGAAAACTTTAACGGAGAACGCGCTAGCCCGACGTGCATGCGAAGCCAGAAGTCCTTCTCACAAATCGCATTGCTTGGCTTTGCATTCAACTGAACTTCGATAGTTCTGCGCCCACTGTTTAACAGCAACGGAAGGTCTGATTGGACGACAGGCGTGAGCATCTCACGACATACCTTGAGCAACTCGACCGAGCCACCGACGAACTGCAAAGCGGAGGCGACGTTGGGAGCCGTCTGGCTTTGATCCTTATCGACAACGTTGCGGAGCTACTGCTGCATCGGAACGGCAAATCCCGGTTTGGCCGGGCCGGCAAGCTCGAGTTTCCCGACGCGCCGTAGCGCTACACGCGTGCCTCGAGGGCACGGGTCCTCGGTCCGCGCTTCGACGAAAAGCTGAAGTTCGCGAAGGCTGAAATGCGGCTCTCGGAGCTAGAATTCGACTTCATTGGCATGTGCCACAATTACCGTAACGAGGCCTCCCCCATTGGATTGGGTCGACCTGTTCGAAACTGCGCCTATTTCCGAATCGCTGAACCATGCGCGCCCTGCACTTACTTCTTCCGCTGCCGCCTACGCAGACGCCGTAGAGGCGCTCATCGAGGCCCAATGGTCGAAAGAGCTTTTCTCGGATATCCCGCCGGACACCGAAGCCGGCGCGCCCTTCGAAGCGTACATTCGGATAAAGCGGCCGCGAATCGAGCCGTCCCGGAAACCTCGCTACACCAGCCTTCCATTCGCCATGTGGCGCAATTGGCTTGACAGGCTCTGGCGAGTCAAACATGGCCGCAAGGCTCTCATACCCTACGACCAGCTCTACGACGAGTTCGCGTTTATTGATGGATTCCTGCTTGACCCTACGGGCACCGCCGACCCGATGGCCGAGGAAGCCCTTTAGAACGCTACTGGGAAGAGCGACGGCGCAATCAGCCATAGCGCGTACGACCAGAAGCGCCTCTGCCGGATCTTAGGCGACTGCACTCCCCGGCTCGTCGCGAATGACGCGCATCGAGTTGACCATCCGGGAATGGAGGCACTGGTCGCGCTCCTCGTGTATCCATGTGCTCGTGTGCTCGTCGAAGAAGTGCTGCACGACGCCGGTGCGTCGAAATATATGCGGATCAAGAGGTCGAATCGCATTGGGATTGTGAAACACCTGCAATCCGTCTTCGAGCGTCTCCGTATGTTGTCCCCGAGGCAATATGGTGCCGCGAGGCTTTCCACTAGGACCGCCCCAAGTCGCCGCGACAAAGCCAGGATTTTGACTCGCTTTGGCCATTGCCTCGACCTTTCCCCACGTGGCGGTACATGAGAACAGAACGGCGCTCACGTCCCGGTACTCCTCGGTGTTGAAAATTCCGAGCGGCACCTCGGCACCGTTCTCTTTTTCCACGAAGCCGAGCTTGACGCTCGGTGGCCCATCAGGATATCGCTCCGGATTTTTGCAGTACGCAGTTTCATCAACGTAGTCGTCGTACAGGACTGCACGAATGGCCCGGTCGTACTGATACTGAAAATCTGGCTGCTCGAACGGAGCAATTGCGAGCACAAACGGCCGGGTTTTCACGTGATTCAGCCTCACGTAACTCTTCGCATACTTCTGCGCCTTGGCACGGATCGCGTTTGCCAGGCGGATCATAGCCTCCCTGTTCAACGGCCAAAAATCCTTCGCCGCGACTGCCGCACCGATGGGCACCTTTTTCTCCCATTCCGCCGGCTTGCCAACAGCTGCGTTCGCCGTCGTGGCTTCGACGATGAAATCTCCGAACTGGCTCTTCACGTGAAAGTCGGGCGATGCGTGTGCCCAGTCCAGTTCGAAACCGTAGGTGTTGAACAACGCGAACAGGTAGATCTCCCAGAAAGAGGAGTTAAACGTCGTCTGAAACTCCTTCACGAACTTGCCGTCGCGGTCGGGGAACCCTTCGAGCCAGCGCTCAAGCTCCGCTCGCTCGACATGCATCGAAGGCGAGATGATGCTTTTGAAATTCGCATGCAGTTGGTCGTCCGCCACAAGCGGTGAAAAAATATCCATGTCCGTCCCACTAATTGCCATTCACCTGCTCACGTGGCCGCGCCGAAGATACAATGGGCATCGTCAGAAGGCCTACTCGAGATCACAGCTTCAGGAATAGATCTTACAGCGAGCTTTGTCGCGGCAGAAAGCAATAGGACCGCGCCAAGCTGGCGCCGTTCGAAACAGACTCATTCCATGATCTGACCGCCGTCGCCGGTGCGCTTTCAGATTTTTTTCTTTGCATGAAACTAGGCCGACCTTGCGAATCTGGAATCCGGATGGCCAAGCAGTTTGCAATCGACGGTGCTAAGAACAGGCTAAGTTGGCTCCTAAGCCGTTTGCATCGAGTTTGGCGAGCGAAATGGAGAGCGAAACGGCATGATTCGTAACCACAGCTGACGAGCGATTGTCGGCGATCCAGGCAGCCCTGTTCAATGTCTCAAATTGGCCGAGGCCGTGTGAAAACGTACTCTGTCTGAAGCCTTCTTAAAAGTCGACCCATCAGATCGCCCCGTAACGGGCTGGTGGCGACTCGGGAAGAGTAAAGCGACACCCGAAAACCGAGTACTTTTGCGTTTTCACACGGCCTCGACCGCATACGGTCCGACGGTGAGCCGACCACAGATGCTGCCGTCGGCCCGACTGCATCCGACAGAAGTCGACCCATTACTGCCGGTCGGTCCGTCGCTGTCCCAATGGCACCTATCAGACTGAAACGGCCATTTCGTACCGTCGGTCGACGGCATGGCATCGGCCGCTGCAGACGTTAGCCGGCGATGCACGACGGCGCATTGGAACTGTTTCCGAGACCGGGAATCAAGCCGAGCCGGCAGCGTCACCGAGCCGACGGTCCTCACCCTGTGCGCACAGTCCATATTTGCCGCGGTCAGACACGACTTCTGGAACCGCGAGGGCCCCGAGAGCGAAGCAGACGAAATTGGGCCATGGCTGACGATTTGGGCGGAACCGACTCCCGGAGCGCCAGCCATGGTGGATCACCTATACCGGTCAATGATGTCGAACAGACGGCGACATGATGTAGCAACGTGCTGTTCGGGCGCCGTAGCGACGCCGAGCAAAAGGCCGGATCGAGTCCACGCCGGATTCGCGAACCAAGCCGACAATGGCGACGGTGCCAACCCAAAGGCCATCGCTTCCCGAACGATCCGCACATCTGGCACGCCCTCCGGCAGTCGGAGAAGTACCGCCAGGCCGGCACTAACCCACTCCGCGTCGCGCGTACGTAGCTGCTTGCAGAGTGCGTCACGCTGAGCGGCGTAGATGCGCTTGAGCCTGCGAACGCGCCGGATGAAATGGCCATCGCGCATGAATTGAGCCGCGGCGAGTTGAATGACGGGCGATGGTGCGGGAGCAAGTGTTGCTGCGACTTCAGAGAATGCGTTGGCCAGTTCAGTCGGCGCCACGACAAATCCAAGCCGTAGAGCTGGGCTAACAGTCTTGCTGAACGAACCGATATGGATGACCCGCTTTCCCTCGCCCAGCGACGCCAGGGCGGGAGCCGGCCTGCCTTGCAACTGTAGCTCGCCGAGGTAGTCATCCTCAATGATCCATGCGTCGCTTGACGCCGCCCACTCGAGCAGCTGAAGACGTCGCCTCAGCGACAGGGTCGAGCCCAAGGGTGCCTGTTGACCGGGCGTCAAGACGACTAATGCGGCGTCCCCAGCCACCTCGATACCATAGTCGACGTTGAGACCGTCGGCATCCACTGGTACCGGTACGATTTTCAGGCGAGCGAGCTCCAGGCCTTTCCTGGTGACCATGAAACCAGGCTCTTCCATCCATACTTTCCTGCCGTCCAAACCTAACACCCGCAGCGCCAGGCCCAAGCCGGAGCTATATCCCGAAGTAATGAACACCTGCTCAGGATGGCAGTGAAAGTTTCTCGAGATGGCAAGGTTGCCCGCGATCTCCGTGCGCAGTTCGAGCTCCCCCCGCGGATCGGGGTAGAGCAACGACGACAAACATCCCGTCTTCAACAGATTGGACGAACGGGCCCGCGAAAAAAGCTTTTCCGGTAGCCCTTCAAACGCCGGAATGCCCAGCTGGAAGATCGCCGGCCCAGCATTCATTTCCTCATAAGCCTTCATAAAGGCCCCTGGTCGCGGGGCTTTTGGTTGAGCCGCCGCTACAAGGGGCCGGGGCGCCACTCGTGTTCCCCCTGCGCCGAACGTTTCAATCATTTGCGCATCGGACAGACGTTCATATGCCGCTTGAACTGTTCCGCGCGACACGCCGAGTTGCGCGGCCATGTCCTGCCACGAGGGCAGCCGGGCGCCTGGTGCAAGCACGCCCGACTCGATAGCTCGACTGATGCTCTCACGAATCTGTTCTGTCAGAGACAGGTTCGCCGTCCTGTCGAGCCGAATCTGCAAGTCAGAGTTCATATTCTTGGTACACACGAAAATTGGTGATCTTGGTTCTTCTAGTCATACCATCGATGGTACACAATATTTGCACCGGCGTTTCTCTAAACGTAAGGCCAATGCAGAGATAGCTAACCGTGAGCACTCGTACGATTCCTGCCCGCTCTGCGGAATATCCAGTAGTTCACTACGACGAAGTTCCATCATGATCGATATGGCTAGCGACCTTGTGAATCAGTCGGAGAGCATTGTATGAACATCCTGCACATCGATTGCAGTCCGCGACCGGAGTCGCACAGTCGCCGGCTATCGTCGGCGATCGTCGACAAGCTTCTCGAGATGTTGCCCGGCGCGCACGTCAGCCGCCGCGATCTGGGATTCGAACCGATACCGCATGCAGGCGCCGCCTATGCGAACGCACTCGCTACGCCCGCCTCGCTAGCTGCGGCAGGACGGTCCGGCGACGCGATACTGTTGGCCGAGCAACTCATTAGCGAAGTCGAGTGTTCCGACGTCGTAGTCATCGGTACACCCATGAACAACTTCACGGTTCCGTCCGTCCTGAAAGCGTGGATCGACCAGATCCTTCGCGTCGGCCGCACAATGAAGTCGACCCCAACCGGCAAGATCGGAATGCTTCGGGACCGTCCCGTGTTCGTCGGAATCGCCTCGGGTGGCGTGTTCTTGGGCGACGGCGCTAATCAGCATGATTTTCTTACGCCCTACCTTTCCGCCGCACTGGGTTGCATCGGTCTCAATACCGTCCAATATCTGCCGCTGCAGGCAACGGCCTTCATCGATGACGCCCGCGAGGCCGAACTTCGCCGCTCACTCGTCGCGATGATCGAACCAACGATGGCGCGCTTCGTCCGAAGCCCCGTCGACGAAAACGAATATCAGTAGTCTACGAAGGGCGCCTACATGACCCTGTCAATCCTGGAGAAGCTGTCGGCATCGACGATCAGCATCCGCTGGAGCGACCCTTGTCTGGGTCACTATGAGAGTCAGATCTGGGGTATCGGCCTTTCGCGCGCGGATGCGACCTGCGCCCTGTCCGGCCAGCCAATACGCCGGGGGGATTCGATATTTCGACCGCGCGCCTATGGATCGCATGTCCCCATCAATAGCAACCGGATGATCCTTGCGTCCGTGGTAGCCGGTTTTTTCCACGATTCGTCACGTTAAGCGATACGAAAACATGAGCACATCAGGGAAGGTTGTCGTCGTTACAGGGGCATCGCGCGGGATTGGCGCTGCGATCGTCAGCGCATTTCGCAAACTCGACTACTCCGTCGTTGCGACATCACGTGGGATCAAGCCGTCGGGCGACCCGGAGGTTTTGACAGTACCCGGTGACATCGGCGATCAGGCTGTCGCGCAACGCGTCATTGCTGAAGCGATCGCCCGCTTTGGCCGGATCGACACGCTGGTGAACAACGCGGGCATCTACATCGGGAAGCCTTTCACTGAACACCCTGCAGAAGACTACCTCGCCGTTACTCACGTGAATATGGCCGGCTTCTTTTACATCACACAATTCGCGATTTCCGAAATGGAAAAGCGTTCGACTGGCCACGTGGTGAACGTGACGGCGAGCATCGCCGACACCGCGTATGCAGGCGTATATTCGGTATTGGCGGCCATGACGAAAGGCGGCCTGAACGCCGCTACAAAGTCGCTCGCAATCGAGTATGCAGCGAAGGGTATCCGCGTGAATGCCGTTGCGCCGGGAATCATCAGATCGCCGATGCATGCACAGGAGACTCATGATGCGCTCGGCGCTTTTTCTCCACTGGGCCGCATAGGCGAGACGAACGATATAGCAGACGCGATTGTCTTTCTCGATTCTGCGCCGTTCATTACGGGAGAGATCTTGCATGTCGACGGCGGTCAAAGTGCTGGTCGCTGAGAATCGGGATCGGGGATGGTGATGATGAACGACGTGACGGTCAGCTATGCACTTTGCATGCGGTCGCCAGATCGGCCCCCCACGTGTCTTCCTGCGAGGCCTAACGGACTCCTATGACCCAATTCGACTGGCTGAGCGACCTGCTGCAAATGATCACAGTTACCGGCAGACCAGAGGTGCGTTGCATCTATGGTGCGCCATGGCGCGTGGCGTGGCCGCAGTCCGCGACGCATGAAATCCCCTATCACGTAGTGCTCAAAGGCCGGGCGATCATTGAGGATACTGACACGCAGACCGCTCAAGAACTGGTAGGAGGCGATATCGTGCTGTTGCCGCACGGCTCGGCGCATGTATTGCACGATGGAAGTGGACACGAGGCTCTGGCAACTCACGAAAGCCAAGGTGCGGCAGGACTGACCGTTAGCGAAAACGACGGCCAGGGTGAGCGTCTGGACATGTTGTGCGGGCGATTTTTTATCAGACCACCCCATGACCGGCTCGTCCGTAGTTACCTGCCCGCGAGCCTGGTGGTTCGGACCACGGACACCGATAACGAAACACCAATAAGCGCGGCTCCAAACCACCTCGCCGCTTTCGTGCAGCTGATGCGCGATGAGTCTACAGGTAACAAGATGGGCGGATACGCAATCCTTAACGCGCTAAGTTCGGTGCTTTTCGCTCTGGTGTTGCGCGAGGCAAGCACAGCCGAGCACGCCCCGGCTGGATTGCTGGCGCTCGCCGGCCATCCGCGACTCGCTCCGGCTTTATCGGCAATGCTCGCCGATCCCGCGCGTCCATGGAGTCTGCCGGAGTTGGCCGGTTTGTGCAGCATGTCGCGCGCAACTTTTTTGCGGCACTTCCGGAACACGCTCGGGCGCTCGGCGATCGACTTCCTGACCGATATTCGCATGAGCCTGGCCGCGAACGAATTGAAGAAGCCGACGATGACTACGGAAGCTGTTGCGGAATTGGTCGGGTATCAGTCCGTTCCCTCGTTCAGGCGTCTGTTTTCCGACAGGATGGGCATGACGCCCGGGCAATGGCGGCGTCTTGCACGCAGTACGCACTAAGGATATCGAATTATTGCCTTGCAGTCGGCGGTGGGCGGGCGCGCCGCTCATTTTCCGCAGTCCACGCTTCATCGAGTTCTTTACCCGCGCCAGGAGCACCTGGATATCAACGAGACGAGATGTCCCGCCCCGCCTGTTGAGCGAGAAATCGACTATCTGCCTCGAGTTGATCCTTTTCGATACGTTTTTGAGCAAATCCGGTCTCGAAACAGCTGTCCCGCACGCATAAAGTGGAGGCTCAAAACCACCTGACGAAGCCTCGAACGAAGCCGTTCGTGAACCCCGCAATATCTTCATACCCAAAGGAGGCACCATGGATAGTCGAACCCGCATGACTAATGAAGTGATCGAATGTATTCTGAGTCGCAGCGCCTCAAAATACTACGACCCTTCTGCAACCTTGAGCGACGACGAGATCCGCGAGCTCGTACGCATCGGCACCGCCGCACCGACATCCTTCCATCTGCAGAACTGGCGCTTTATCGCCGTACGTACGCCTGAAGCGAAAGCCCGACTGAGCCCGATCGCCTGGAACCAACCTGCCGTCACCGATGCGGCCGTCACCTTCATCGTCTGCGGCCAGCTGGTCGATACCAGCGTCATACCCGAGCGCCTTGCTCCGCTCGTCGAAGCAGGTGTGATGCCTGCCTCGATGGTGCCGGAATGGGAAAACCCCGCACGCGAACTCTACATGGCATATCCACAGCGTCGGCGCGACGAAGCCGTACGCACGGCCACGTTCGGTGCGTCGGCGATGATCTATGCGGCCCGCTCACTCGGCCTCGGTTCGACGCCGATGATCGGCTTCGATGCCGATGCAGTACACCGGGAGTTCGGATTGGCCGAAGACGAGGTACCCGTCATGCTGTTGGCTATCGGAGCGGAGCGTCCGGGAAACTGGGCGCAGAAGCCACGCCGTCCGGTGGGTGAGGTGCTCGCGTTCGTTTAAGTCGCATCGCCGCCGCGTGCAACGCAAGCACCGTTCACGGGCATAGAACAAGGCAGACAAGGAACCTTCCCCTGTTCTGAAATGCCTGTCCGGCGTCGAACCTGGACGAATTACGCACCACGGGAATTCGTGTCGCAAATAGCTTTCCCGAGGTGGTTCAACCAATGACTTTAGAGAGACCATGATGACAAGGACTACTATCTTAAATCAAGAGCAGGTGCCGGCAGAGTCGAAGGCAACCCTTGATGCATTTACCAAAAACATTGGCTTCACTCCGAATATGATGGCGGCCTTCGCGCAGAGCCCGATCGCGTTTAATGCGTGGGCTACCCTGCTCGGTTCTCTGAGTAAGGCGCTCGACGTGAAGACGCGAGACAGTATCGGCCTCGCTGTCTCCGAAGTGAACGGCTGCAACTACTGCCTGACGGTCCACAGCTTTACGGCGGAGCACATGGCAAAGCTGCCCGCCGATGAAATCATTCTCGCGAGAAAGGGCCACGCTACCGATCCGAAGCGGGACGCGGCGGTCCAGTTCGCCCGCAAGGTGATCGAGACGCGGGGACACGTCACTGACGCTGATCTGAAGGCTGTCCGCGATGCGGGCTATACAGATGCAAACGTGATGGAGATTGTCGCGCTAGTAGCGATGTACTCGCTGACGAACTTTTTCAACAACGTGTTCGATCCTGAGAAGGACTTCCCCGCCGTTGCGCCGGCCGGCTCGATCTGATACCGGCCCCGCCGCTGTCGTGGGCGAGAAGCAGGGAGCGCATATACCTCCACCCTCCCTGCGGAACATCACTGCCAGTTTGCCCCAGCAGCGATGGCGAGGCACGTAGCCTGGCGCAACAGATGGCCGAGTTCTATCTTGCACTGACTCGGCCGGCTCAACAGGAGAAAACATGAAACTCGATCATCCAGTTTTCACGCGATGGCGGGCGCAGCACCCCGACCGGCTGCAGCTCTTTTCCCTACCAACGCCCAATGGCGTGAAGGTCGGCATCATGCTCGAGGAGACGGGCCTTGCCTATGAGGCACATCGTATCGACATCATGGCGAACGAGCACCATGATCCGGCATTCCTCGCGCTCAACCCCAATGGAAAGATTCCTGCAATCTTTGATCCGGACGGTCCGGGGGGACAGCCGCTCGCGTTGTTCGAATCGGGAGCGATTCTGATCTATCTGGCAGAGAAGTCTGGACAACTGCTCTCCCGCGTCCCTCACACCCGTTACGAGACGATTCAGTGGCTGATGTGGCAGATGAGCGGTGTCGGGCCCATGTTCGGTCAGGTCGGATTCTTCAACAAATTCGCTGGGAAAGCGTACGAGGACAAACGCCCGCTCGCGCGCTATGCAACAGAATCGGCGCGGCTACTCGGCGTCCTTGACGAACGACTCGATGGTAGGGACTGGGTGATGGGCGCTGACTACAGCATCGCAGATATTTCACTGCTTGGCTGGGTTCGCAACCTGATCGGATTTTACGAAGCGCGCGAGCTTGTGGGCTTTGACCGCTTTTCGCATGTCCAGCGCTGGTTCGAGCGCGGTCTCGCGCGTCCGGCGGTGCAGCGCGGCTTGGTCGTCACCGCAGCTTGAGGCAACACTTTCCAAGGAGGATCTTTGTGATTGAAATCAGCGCCGACGTACAGGCGATCATCGAGCAGGCAATGTTGTCGTTCGTCGCGACAGTCAACGAAGACGGGACGCCCAGTCTTTCGCCCAAGGCGTCCTTGACGGTCAGGAACGGTGTCCTGTACTTCGCTGACATCGCTTCGCCCAGGACGATACAGAATTTGACGCGTAATCCAGCCGTCGAGATCAACGTAGTCGACATATTTCAAAGGCGCGGCTATCGATTCAAAGGCCAAGCGTTGGTGCTGCCACCGCGCGGTGACGAGTATTTAACGGTTGCTAACTGGGTTCGCTCAACGAATGGGCCGGAGTACCCGGTCGATCATGTCGTCCGAATTGAACCCACATCTATCACGCCAATACTGTCGCCGGCGCATGTGTTCGCCAAACCCGCTCGAAGTCAGGAAGAGATCAGGAACACCTACTACCGCAAATACGGTGTGCAACTCACCGGCGAATAGGCGGCGGGCAGCGCCTTGGACGGGGCCGGTACCGTCGGTGTGCGTCAATCCGAATTTCGGGAGAAGTCAATGCTATCGGTAAAGATCAAAACGGTCGAAGGAAAAGATTTTGATGTTTGGCTTCCGCTTTGGAACGGGTATCAGCGGTTCTACGGAGTGACTATCCCCGAATCGGTCACGACTGAGACATGGGTCCGGTTACTTGACCCGGGTCAGCCGATGCATGCCGCACTTGCGATAGTGGGCGATCACGCCGCCGGGTTGGTCCACGCTGTCTATCATCGATCCACATGGACGACGGACGACGATTGCTATCTACAGGACCTGTTCGTGGCTCCCGATGCACGCGGCCGCGGCATCGGGCGTGCCCTGATCCAGCATGTTTGCGCAGATGCAAAAGGCCGCGGAGCGTCCCGCGTCCATTGGTTGACACACGAAACAAACCATGCGGCCATGCGGCTATACAACGGTGTGGCCGACCGCTCTGGTTTCGTTCAGTACCGGAAAATAATGGTATGAAACGCGCATTGCGGAGAATCAAGGGATCCCCCTGGTTTTTAGTGGTCTCATGTGCAGTCTCGAAAGCAGCATCTGGCAGCAAAAAGTAACACTGCCAACCCCTTTAAAACCACCTGAATGGAGCATCAAAATGAACGTCCGTGTCGATCAGTTTCGTTTTCAGATCGCTGAACGAGGTGCTGGGCCTCTGTCGAGTCTGGCCTTGCTCAGATGGGCCCTCGTCGTTATCTTCATCTGGTTCGGTGCGATGAAATTCACCGTCTACGAAGCCAATGGCATCGCGCCTTTCATCATAAACAGCCCGATCATGAGCTGGTTGCACTCCCTGCTCGGCGTTCAGGGTGCAAGCTACGCGATAGGTGCATTGGAACTGTCGACCGCAGCGGCTTTGATCATCGGGGCGTTCCAGCCCGTTTTCTCCGCATTGGGCGCGGCGATGTCGGCTGCAACCTATGTGATTACGCTCACGTTCTTTTTAAGCACGCCCGGGGTCGCCGAAGCTACAGCGGGCGGGTTTCCGGCAATTTCGGCCTTGCCCGGCCAGTTTCTTCTCAAGGATGTCGTTCTGCTGGCCGCGTCGCTCTCACTGCTCCTCACGTCTGTGCAAGCCACAAAGTCAGGCGTTGGTAAGTCGTGAGCCAGACAGACGGGAAGAGACCAGACACAGGGATATGACGAGATACGAGGTGGAAGTCAGGAACAACCAGTCACCGGGAGTCGAAGCTGAACGGATGAACACAAGGAGGGAAACAAGGTGACCCATTGCAACGAGATCGGCGACAGGATCGCTGACAAGTCTTCACCGCCGGACGAGCGTGCGGTCCGGGACTGGTTGGGGGACGAGGCGTTCAAACGTTGGAGCGAACTGCGTAGCTGGATCGAGGCGTCGTACCCCGGTGTCTTCGAGCCAGACTGGCGTTACGGCGGTAAGAAGCGCGGTTGGGCACTACGCTACAAGAAGACCAGGGCCTTGTGCACGCTGCTACCGGCGTACAGGCAGCTTTCGGTTCTGGTGGTCTTGGGGCGAACCGAGCGCGACAAATTCGAAGAGCGGCGTTACTCCTGGAGCCCACGGCTGGTCAAGCTCTATGACGACGCCCGAGCTTATGCTGACGGCAAGTGGTTGACTGTTCCAATCACATCCGCAGACGATCTGCGTGAGGTCACCAATCTGATGGCTATGAAACGCCCCACGCGCTCATCCTGGGAAGTGCCTTGACAGTCGTAAGCTTCGCATAGATGCAGGCGCACACACGGCGGGCATTGACTCGTCTCAGTGCAAGCTTTAATACGGTACACGATCCCTGCGAGGCTACGACCCGAATTGCATGGCGACTTCGACCGACCGTATATGGACTCCTCCTCGTTTGCAAACACGTCGCCCTTTGAGCCTCAGTATCGATCGCTCACGTATATCCGGTCTAAGAAGCAGCATAGCTTTGAAAGAAGTTTGTCGCTCAACCCCGCAG
Organism: Paraburkholderia bengalensis; assembly: GCF_037126505.1. NCBI lineage: Bacteria > Pseudomonadati > Pseudomonadota > Betaproteobacteria > Burkholderiales > Burkholderiaceae > Paraburkholderia > Paraburkholderia bengalensis. The sequence continues at coordinate 5,668 of NZ_JACFYJ010000115.1, read as the reverse complement.
CAAGTGGACGCACGATGACAAGAAAGAACAAGGCGGGCCTGAATCTGGCTCTCAAATGCGCAGTGGTTGCAGCATTATTCAGTCTGGCTGATACGGCATCGGCGGATCAGTTCGGCGTGCAGGTCGCGGGAGGTCTCGCCGATCACCACGTCCGCAAGCTCGATCTCGGTTTTGTCTGGGACCCCGATCTGACCTGGTGGGAAATCGGCGACTGGCATTTCGCCCTGATCGGCGAAGCGCACGCCGCGTGGTGGCACACGAACGAAGGCAACGAGCACGACAATATCGGCGAATTCGGCGTGACGCCCGTCGTGCGGTTCATCAAGGGCTCGGGCGCGATCCGGCCGCTCATCGAGGCAGGCGTAGGCGTGCGCCTGCTGACTCATCCGCGCATTTCTTCGACCTATACGCTCAGCTCCGCGTTCCAGTTCGCCGACATGGTCGGCGTCGGCGTACAGTTCGGCGGTCATCAGCAGTATCAGGTCGGCTACCGCTTTCAGCACATCTCGAACGCAAGTCTCAAAGAGCCTAATCCTGGTATAAATTTCCAGGAGATTTACGTGCAGTACAACTTCTGACGACGGTTGCCGCTGGCGGTGCCGTCGTCGATAGGGGCGAGCGCGATGGCGGCAAAAATGAGTCGGGTGGTCGTGTCTTCATTCATGGCCTCGCCGACATCGCACCCGGCTCCGAACTGTTTATCGACTATGCCCTGGTCATCGACGGAGAGCCCAACGACGAGATCAGGCAACAGTACGCGTGTCGTTGTGGTTCAGCCAGTGTGACAGTCGTTCGCTGGGGGTATAGAAGAGCCAGCCATCGCTGGAGCGGCATAGACCTTCGTCATTCCGTCGAGCGCGGTTGACGAACCCGGGAGAGAGTTGTGAATCTTTCCACTAACGCGCTAGCGGTCGCGAAGTCGTTTCAAGCGTATCAGCGAAGCGCGGTAATGCGCCCGGCCACTTCGAGCACGATGATAGCTAGGCGATCAGAAGGCCGCCTTACCCACCGACGCGCCACCGTCAACGAATAACGTCTGTCCAGTGATAAAGCCCGCATCCTCGGACAGAAAGAATGCCAAAGCCGCGGCCAATTCCTCAGGCTTGCCGAACCGCTTCATCGGCACGAGCGAAAGAAACCGCTGCTCCGCTTCGCTGCCCGTGGGCGTGTTCTGCCGGAACATTTCGGTCTCGGTGGGCCCGGGCGCGACGGCATTGACCGTAATGCCGGTCTGCGCAAGCTCTAGCGCCCAGGTGCGCGTGAAGCTAATCATCGCGGCCTTCGCCGCCGCGTAGGCGGTGCGGTTTACGACGCCAAGCACGACGAGGCTGGAGAGATTGACGATTCGCCCCCAACCCCGGTCCCGCATACCCGGTAGCAAGGCTTGCACGGTCTGCACGGCAGAGGTGAGATTATGGCGGAAGGACGCTTCGAGGTCGTCGAGATCAACTGCTTCAACTCCAGCCAGACGGACGAACCCCGCGTTGTTGATGACGCCATCGAAAGTATAACGGCCGACTAGGCCCTCGAGCGTTCGTGTCGTCGCGTTGCGATCGGTCAGATCGACGGAAACCAAAGTGCCGGGGAAACTCGGGTCGTCGGCCCCGCGTGCAAGACCGATGACCTGGTGTCCATCGGCGGCGAGCCGGTGTGACAGCGCGCGCCCGATACCTTTGCTGGCGCCTGTAATCAAGAATGTTCGTTTGGGCATTGCAAAACCTTATAAACGTATTGTTGAACCCGTTTGAGGTCGGCAGTCAGCCCCACCGGGAATTTAGAATGATGCTGCACAGGTTCACGCGCTTGAAGCCCGGGTCCTTGTATGCCAGGAAATCGTCGTTGAATGTCCCGAATGTGGATGCTGGACGATGCTTCATGCCGTCGTAGAAGGCATCGATCATCTTGCCGGCGAAATCGGCGCCGCGCGGATAGCCCGCGATCACCGCCGCGCGCTGTTCCTCAGTAAAGTCATCAAAGCCCCGTCCCGCTACGTCCATCCCCGCTCCGGCTTGCACCAGCGCGATTTCCCCGTGCATGTGCTCGGGAATGCCCGGCGTCGTATGAAGCGCCACAGCGGTCCACACTTTCGCTACGTCAGCCTCGTCAACATGATGGCTGCGCAGAAAATCGCGCGCGGCGTTGGCTCCGTCTACTTCGAAACGCAGTTCGCTTTCGCGATAGGCCGACGTCAAACCGATATCGTGGAACATGGACGCAACGTAGAGCAGTTCCCGGTCGAAGGCGACGCCGTTTCGTTTTCCCAGCAGCGCGCCCCATAAGTAGACGCGTGTCGAGTGATGGAACAGCAGTTCGCTTTCGGTGTCGCGAATGAGCTGCGCGACCTCTCGCGCGAGCTGGCTGTCGGGAATGGCGGCGCCGGGCATGTCGTTCGTCGGCGCTGTTTTATCCTGCTTCATTAGGTTCCTCGAGCTGTAGATCGCGTGCGGTCTCTACGACACGCTTGACTTCCGGACCGCGCCGCGTGGCCCACTCATCCCGTATGGGAATTGTCTGGCGGCGCTACACCGGGGAAGTTACGCTTCTCATGGGTCAGGGAAAAGGCCCAAGATCGACAAGTTGCAATGTACTATCGCGTCCATGACAAAGCTTTCTATCGGCCTCGATCGCTCCGGACGCATTACGCTGTCCGCGCAAATTTATGGCTCGATTCGAGATGCGATCGAGTCGGGCCAGCTTGCCGCCGGCGCGCGGCTGCCCTCCTGGTCGGATCTGGCCGCCCAGCTCGGCGTGTCCCGGGGCACCGTGCGGGCCGCCTATGAACGTCTGATCGACGAGCAGTTCGCAATGGGCCTGGGCGCGGCCGGCACCCGGGTAGCCGCGCGGCCCTTGCCAACGACGACCGGATGGTCTCCCGAGGCGCCGCCGCTGCCCGATCTGTTCTACGACTTCAACGCAGCGCCTTTGGCGTTTCAAATGGGTGTGCCCTCCCAGGACACCTTTCCGTTCAAGCTCTGGTCACGCATTCAGGCGCGCGCGGCGCGCCGGGCGGCAGCGGCTCCTATAGGCTACCCCGATCCACGCGGCGAACCGGACTTGCGACAGGAGATCGCGGCGTATCTTGGTGTCTCACGCGGACTTCGATGCAGTCCGTCCCAGGTCTTCGTCACGGCGGGTTTCTCCGGCGCGCTCAATCTCGCGATTCGTGCCCTGCGCGTGGAGGGCAGACAAGCCTGGATGGAAGACCCCGGCTTTCCGCTCACGCGTACGGCGCTTGGGCTGGCGGGAATGACCGTGGCAGGCGTGCCGGTGGACGCGGATGGACTCGATATCGACGCAGGCATCCGGATCGCACCCAAAGCGGTCCTCGCGGTGGTGACGCCGGGCCAGCAGGCCCCGCTTGGGATGACGATGTCTCTCGCTCGACGGATATCACTACTCGGCTGGGCCAGACAACACGACGCCTGGATCGTTGAAGACGATTACCTCGGCGAGTTGCAGCTGAAAGGACGGGCCGCACCGGCACTGGCCTCGCTCGATCAGGATGGACGGGTGCTGCACATGGGGACCTTCAGCAAGACGATCAGCCCGGCACTGCGTCTGGGATTTCTCGTTGTACCGCCGGCCATGGCACGGCACTTCGGCGACGTCGCGGCGTGCCTTACGCCCGCCCCTGCTGCAGCCGTGCAGCACGCCGTAACAGAGTTCATGCACGAAGGACATTATCTTCGCCATCTGCGACGAATGAAACGTCTCTACGCTGCGCGGCAGGAAGCTCTCGTTCGTTGTCTGAACGAGCAGACCTCGGAAGCATTCAGGGTGCAGGCCGTCGCCGGCATGACCGTCGTGGCCGCGCTTCCCCGGTCCGTATCGGACATCGATATCGCTTTGCGGGCGCGAGCTTTCGGACTCGCCCCAGTTCCTCTCTCTCCCTGGTACACGGGCGATCCGGGGCAGCAGGGGCTACTGCTCGGCGTGACGAATCTGAACGAAAGAACGCTGCCGGCCAACTGTCACCGCCTGCTGGAACTCGCTCGCGAGCGCTACTGACGGACCAGCGACACCTACTTTGCCATCGCTTCTTGGTACAGTGAAAATGTTCATTCCTGGTGCTTTTGGATGCCCGCATGTCACACGACAATGCGAAAGCACAAAGGAGCACGACATCCATGAACATTCAATCCATCGCAAGAGCCGCCTGCACAGCCATGGCCTTCGCCATCGCCGTGCCCGCCGCGGCGCACGGTGCGGCTGAAACGGTCACACCAAACTTTCAGCACGCCATTCCCAACATTCCGGGCAAGTCGTTGACCGCCGTCGTCGTCGATTACGCACCGGGTGCCGCGTCTTCAGCGCACAGGCATGCGGGCTCGGCCTTCATCTATGCCTATGTCGTATCGGGCGAGATCGAATCACAGGTCGATGACGGTCCGAAGCGTGTCTACCATGCCGGCGAAAGCTTCTTCGAGGAGCCCGGCGCCGTTCACCGCGTGAGCCGCAACGCGAGCGAAACACAGCCTGCAAAGCTACTCGCCGTGTTCATCGTGGACAGCAACGACAAAGCGCTGACCACCCCCATCAAGTAATCCATCACCTTAAGGAGTCACGTCATGAGCAAGCGTCTTGACTACGTTCAGATTGCGCCTGCGGGCGTCAAAGCCCTTGGCGGCGTCTACGGCTACGTCATGCAAAGCGACCTGTCGCCGGTTCTCGTCGACCTGGTCTACCTGCGCGTCTCACAGATCAACAACTGCGCTTATTGCCTCGACATGCATACGCGCGACCTGCTGAAAAAAGGCGTGAGGGTCGAAAAGCTGGCGCTCGTGCAGGCATGGAGGGAAGCGGGCCATCTGTTCGACGACCGCGAGCGTGCAGCACTCGCGTGGGCCGAATCGGTCACGCTGGTGGCGCAGACCGGTGTGCCGGACGAGGCCTACGACGTTGCCCGCGCAGTCTTCAACGACCGCGAACTGGTTGAACTGACCATCGCAATCAGCCTGATGAACACGTATAACCGTATGGCAATCAGCTTCCGGAACACGCCGCAGGCCGTGATGGAAACGTAAAGGCATTGCGGGTTTTCACACCGAAAAGCGCCTGGACTTCGACATAAGCAGCACGATTCTGTGACGTAATTATGCGGCCGCTTGGCATACGCGCGGCGCGATTGCATGTCTAAAAATTATCACAGTCGTTCAACTGGTGACCACAGGCGTCGAAGTGGGAGTGCTCGGACTCGCATAAAACGATCACCGAGGACCAGCGCATGCTGGTGGAAGTGCTCAGCGTTCCTGAAGAGAACCACCAAGGAACGAATCGCCGATGCGTTCAACGATGGGAATGGAGCATCGACTCCTGTCGACCTTCAGCACGGTGAACGACCACTCGCGATGCGCTTGTTGTTGTCAGGATCCCATGCATCAACGCGTGTGCTGTCCACTCGACGGTCCGCAAAGGTCTGGCCGGAAGTCGAACAGTTGTAGGGAAATGTCATAGCTATCTCTCGCCGGACGGGACGGCGGCAGAAGTCTGCATGTTGAAAAGGAATTGGACTATGAAGATCGCTCGCTTTTTGAGTATGGCTTGCGCCGTGCTTCTAATTTTGGTGCTCGGTTTCGTTCAAACGTCGAACTTGCGTGCCGCTGGACGAGCGCCTGCGCCGGACCATCAAAGTTCGGACACGGCCGATAGAACGCCCAACATAGCAATC
>NZ_JACFYJ010000114.1:0-20900 GCF_037126505.1 Paraburkholderia bengalensis | reverse complement strand
GCACCTACTTTTCTTTGCAGCGGCAAAGAAAAGCAGGCAAAAGAAAGCCGCTCACACCGCCAATCCTTGACACTTGCCCACGGGCTCTCAACGTCCCCGCGTGTCATCCACCAACGTTCTGGGTTCTGTTCGTTGCCAGCATGCTTGTGGGCGCCTCACCCACTTTGCGCGCGCGTACAGCGGCTAGCGGCATCTTAGGTTCAACGCCCCTTTGCGGCAAACGATGTGTAGGGTATCTCGCTGTATAGGGCAGCGCTCGGACTGAAACACATAGCGAACCAATGGTGTCCTGTGCGGTGCGACGGCCGACACAGAGTTTGCCGCTTGGCGGCTTCGAACATGCGACGTGGCCGTTCCTGGTACGGATGTGCGAAGTGGTTGAGGCGCTGGTTAACGCGTTGGCAGCTCGCGTGAGCGAGTGTGCTGCCGTGCAAAGCGTGGGGATGTTGGGGGCCCGTGGGTAAGTACAAGTTCTGGCGGTGTGAGCGGCTTTCTTTTGCCTGCTTTTCTTTGCCGCTGCAAAGAAAAGTAGGTGCCGCCCCGCACAGGGGCAACGCCCGCGCCGCGAAGGCGCAACGCGGATGCCAGCGAAAAAATGGCCTGCGCAGCAAACACCGCCACGCGGATGCCCGAGCAAAGGGCAAGCACACACCGGCAACGCCCGCGCCGCGAAGGCGAACAGCGAACAGCGAACGCCCACGCAAAGGGCAAACCCTACCGCCGGGAACCGGCAACCACCTCCTATCGGGCGAATTGCCAGCGTTTCCCCTTCTTTATTGCCCGATGGCGATTGGACCTCTCCCGCAATAATTCATCTCATCGGGAAACGGTATGTCGCCGGTCCGCGCAGCTCATCGGAGAATCAGCTTGAACATTCGTAAATTTGTCGGTGCAACGAGTCGTGACGCGCTGCGTCTCGTCCGTGAAGCATTGGGCTCCGATGCAGTGGTGCTGTCGAACCGGACGAATGAAGATGGCTCGGTCGAAATCGTCGCCGTCGCCGACCGCGATCTGAGCGCCATCGCGCCGCGCAAGCCGGAAGGCGCCGCTGCCGCGAACCCCGCCCCGAACGTCAACATCGCGTCCGGCAGCGCGCGCCCATTGCTGCCAACCGCCGCGCCGACGATGCCCGTCAATCCCTACGCGAGCGGCATGCCCGACGTGTTCTCGTCGGTGTTCGGCGCGAGCCCCGAAGCGGGCACCGAGCGCATGCCCGCCGCAAGCGAAGAAAGAGACGAGCCGCAAGCAGCCGCACCTGTCGACAACGCCCCGGCCAAGGACGACGTGCGCGTCGAACTGCGCGCGGAAGCACGCAACGAGCAGGCCGCCGCGCCTGCCGCAGCCGCGAAGCCCGCTGCGTCCGCGATGTCCGAAGCATCCGCCCGCCCGCGCACGATGGCCGAAACGAACCCGTGGCTGATCGACCATGCGCGCCGCATCGCTGCTAAGGACGTGGTGCCCGCCGCCAACCCGACGATGACGCCCGCCGCCGCGATGGCGCGCGGTCTGGGCACCCCCGTCGATGCAACGGCCGAAACGGACAAGCCCGAGTGGGCGCGCGAAGCCGCTCAACTGGCCGCGCGCCGCGCCGTGCAGAAGAACGGCGCGCCGTCGGCAGCGGAAGGCGCGGGCAACGGCCACGCATCCGCCGACGCGCGCAAGAACGGCGCCGCCGACATGACGCCGAAGGCCGCCGCCGCGCTGACGGAATCGATCAAATCGCGCATCGAACAGATGGTCAACGAGACCGTGATGAGCGAGCTCGTCTCCATGCGCGGAATGATGGAAGAGCAGTTTGCGGGTCTGCTGTGGGCGGACCGCCAGCGCCGCAGCCCGGCACACGCCGCGCTGAACAAGCACCTGTTCGCCGCCGGCTTCTCGGCGCAGCTCGTGAAGATGGTGGTCGACAACCTGCCCGAAGTCGACAGCCTCGACGAAGGCATGGAGTGGGTGAAGACGGTGCTCGAATCGAACGTGCCCGTGATGGAAAACGAAGACGCGCTGATGGAGCGCGGCGGCGTGTTCGCGCTGATGGGCCCGACGGGCGTCGGCAAGACCACGACCACGGCCAAGCTCGCCGCGCGCTGCGTGATGCGCTTCGGCGCGAGCAAGGTCGCGCTCCTCACCACCGACAGCTACCGGATCGGCGGCCATGAGCAGTTGCGCATCTTCGGCAAGATTCTCGGTGTGTCCGTGCATGCCGTGAAGGACAGCACCGACCTGCAACTCGCGCTCTCGGAACTGCGCAACAAGCACATCGTGCTGATCGACACGATCGGCATGAGCCAGCGCGACCGGCTCGTCTCCGACCAGATTTCGATGCTGTGCCGCGCCGGCCAGCCCGTGCAGCGCCTGCTGCTGCTGAACGCGACGAGCCATGGCGACACACTGAACGAAGTCGTCCAGGCGTACCAGAACGCACCGGACCAGCAGCCGCTCGCCGGCTGCATCCTGACCAAGATCGACGAAGCGACCAATCTCGGCGCCGTGCTCGACACCGTGATCCGCTACAAGCTGCCCGTGCACTACGTGTCGACGGGTCAGAAGGTGCCCGAGAACCTGTACGTCGCGACGAGGAAATTCCTGATCAAGAGCGCGTTCTGCATTCCGCGCGACAACTCGCCGTTCGTGCCGCAGGACGAAGACGTGCCGGCGCTGCTGTCGGCGCTGTCGGCCCGCTCGACTGCCGATCTGCACGAGGTTCGCTTTGGATAAGTTCGTGCTGGATCAGGCGGAAGGATTGAGGCGTCTGCTCGCGCGCTCCGGCTCGCGGGTGGTCGCGGTGGCGGGCGGCACGCATGGCGTGGGCGTCACGACGACGGTGGTGAATCTTGCCGCGGCGCTCGCGGAGCAGGGCAAGGACGTGCTGGTGATCGACGAAAGTCCCGGTGAGCGCTCGGTGAGCGCGACGCTCGGCGGCCTGCGCGGCGTGGGCAACCTGGCCGCGGTGATGCGCGGCGAGATGACGCTCGACCAGGCCGTCGGCCGGCATGCATCGGGCTTCGCGGTGCTGGCGGCGTCGCGCGGCCATCGCGAGAGCTGCACGCGCGAGCAGATGAGCGCGCTGTTGAGCGGTCCCGCCGATGTCGTGCTGATCGATGCGCAGGTGGATCGCGAAGGCTCGCTGTCCGCGCTTGCGGTGCAGTCGCACGACGTGCTGATGGTGACGCGCGTCGCGGCGCAGGCGATCACCGACGCGTATGCGTGCATGAAGCGGCTTCACTTCGCGCATGCGATTGCGCAGTTTCGCGTGCTCGTCAATCACGTGCAGAGCGTGGCCGATGCGCACACCGCGTTCGAAAACCTGGCGGGCGTGGCGGGGCGTTACCTCGCCGTGTCGCTGGAAGATGCCGGCTGTGTCGCGGCCGATCCTTTGATGGCGCGAGCCCTGGAGTTGTCGCGTTGTGTCGTCGATGCGTTCCCGTCGGCACCTGCTGCGCGCGACTTCCGGCATATCGCAGCCGAACTGCAGTACTGGCCGATGCGGCCAGCGATTTCGTCACGGACGCACAGCGTGCCGCCGACGACCGTCACAGCGGCGCAATACGCCGAACAACCGTCTGCGCAGCACGCCTGAGGGCAAGGACAAGGGGAGCACGATGTACAACGCTCAAGGAAAAATTTCGCAAGCCGATGTGCTGACGAAATACGCACCGCTGGTGCGCCGTCTCGGTTTGCAGCTGGTCGCCAAGATGCCGGCGAGCGTCGATCTCGACGATCTGATCCAGGCGGGCATGATCGGTCTGCTGGACGCGGCGAGCCGTTACAAGGAAGACCAGGGCGCGCAGTTCGAAACCTACGCGAGCCAACGGATTCGCGGCGCGATGCTCGACGAGCTGCGCAGCAACGACTGGCTGCCGCGCAGCCTGCGCCGCACGTCGCGCGAGGTCGAGACGGCCGTGCATCAGGTCGAGCAATCGCTGGGGCGTTCGGCGAGCGAGACGGAAATCGCCGAGCATCTGAAGATGCCGCTCGACGAGTATCAGTCGATGCTGCAGGACCTGCACGGCAGCCAACTGATCTATTACGAAGACTTCGATCGCTCGGCGGACGATGAGCCGTTCCTCGACCGCTATTGCGTCGATCATTCGGACCCGCTGTCGGCGCTGCTGGACGAATCGCTGCGCGGGGCGCTCGTCGAGGCGATCGACCGGTTGCCGGAACGCGAGAAGCTGCTGATGTCGCTGTACTATGAGCGCGGCTTGAATCTGCGCGAGATCGGCGCGGTGATGGAAGTGAGCGAGTCGCGGGTTTGTCAGCTGCATTCGCAGGCAGTGGCGCGGCTGCGGACGCGGTTGCGCGAGCAGGCGTGGGCTTCGGCGGAGACTTGAGGGACGTCGTTGCTGCTGGGGGTAGTGCTTGGGAAGCCGATCTTTTTAGATCGGCTTTTTGCTTTCTTGCCCTTCAGGCAATGGTCGAGATGTGGTTTTCGGTGCCGAGTCGCGCGGTGCGGCTTGCATAGAGATCGCGAATGGTGAGCTGGTACCTGACGCGCCACATGCATCGGTGATTGCGCCTCCGGCATGCTCATGAAACTTCTGCATGCAGGGCAAAGTATCTGGGGGCGTTTCGGCAAATCACATGCTGCCAAACAATAGGATTCGCCGAGCCAAAAAGGAAAACCCTGTCCGAGACGCAAATGAATCAGCCAGAAAAACGAAAGCCGACACCCAAAGGCACCGGCCAGCAACAACGACAACAATGAAAAACAGGAGAGAGGAAGGAGCAACGCCCTTAGAGAAGAATCATCCCCCCGCAAACGCCGGAACCCTTCCATCCGGCCCATACAACGCCCCGCGCTCCGGCCCAACGGCCACATTCAACGCAGCAAGCGCGCGGCGGTTGTACTCCATGCGCGTACGAATCAGCGCGCCGTTGGTGATGTTGAACCGCTTGGCCCGCTCGACGGCCTTTTGCAGCAGCGACCACTGCGTCGCGAGCCGCGAGTCGTTGGCGACCGCCAGCTCCATGCCCTTCCACCCACCCGGGTAGCCCAGGCCGGCAAGCTGCGAATCGCGTACTTTCTCGAGCGCGGAGAGCTTCTCCACCAGCTCCATCTTCTTTTCGACGATGGGCGGCAGCGTGTCGATGGGATGCACCGTGGTGAGCGCTTTTTCCTCGGCGGCGAGGACGGATGCGAACAGCTCCACGGCGGAGTATTCGTCGATAACAGTGGCAAGCAGGGTGTCTTTCATCACAAACAACTCGCTAGGCACCGGCTCGCGCCGCGCGCAAACCGGATTTGTCACAAATACGGCCCGGCATCCCACGCACCGTTATCGGTGCGTCGGTCAGTTGCCGGCCGACTGGCTATTCTTTTGCAGCAACTCGCGCGCTGTCGCCAGCACGCCGTCAGCGATCTTGCCGGAGTCGATGGTCAACGTGCCGTCCTTGATCGCCTGCTTGATCGATTCGACATGCGCCGTATCGATGTCCGATGCGCCCGCGCTGGCGAGGCTATGCAACTGCGACGACAGTCCCGACAGATTCACGTTGGCGTCGCCCGCGGAGCCCGCGGCCGTCGACGCGCCCGCACCGCCCGTCGCGGCGGCTTCGCCTTGCTGCGTGCGCTGCAGCCCGTCCTTCAACGACTGCAAGCCCGAATGGGTAGTGGAATCAACTTTCACGATTGGCTTCCTGAACGAATTGAGTGTAATAACGGCAATCACCCATCGAACTTTAGCGCCACAGATCCGACACTCGTTTCAAGTTGTAACCACAGGAAAAGCTCGTCAGAGCTGGATTTCGACGGTCGCGCCGTCTTTCACGATGCCCTGGATGATCTGCCCATTCGCGGTCTTTACCCGCACCGGCTGGCCCGGCGACGCGTTGTTCATCGCGCTGCCTTCCGACGAAATCGCAAAACCCTGCCCCTGCGCGACCACTTTGACCTGCTGCCCGATGGTCACCGAATCGGCGCTCTTCAGCATGTCCCGGCGCAGCGGCAAGCCCGCCGACACGCGCATCAACGCGACGGCGCCGACGGCCTGCGCCGGGTCGGTGATCACGGCTTGCGGCAGCAGCGTCAGGTCGCCGTCCCGGGCGACGAGATCGCCGGCTGTCAGCAACTCGCCCGGTGCGATCTGCCGCCCGGCCAGAAAGTAAGTGGCGTGAATCGAAACCTTGGCCTGCAGGTAGAGCGTCCACGGACGCTCGCCGACGCAGCGCACGCCCACAGTCGTTCGACCCCAGACCCGCCCGCCCGCCGGCAGGAACGGCTCGAGCGTCGTGCAAGCGGCGAGACCGCGCGGAAACACGGTCGCAACGCTGATGTCGATCTTGCCCGGCAGCCCCACGGTCTGCTGCTCCAGATACGCGAGCGCGACGCGGCGGATCGATTCGCCGTCCTGTTGCCCGGCGGGTACGGGCGCGGCGGGTTGCGCGGCGATCTGGGCCTGCACCGAAGCCGGCGACAACACCGGCGGCGAAGCCGTCACGCCGTTGCGCACGGCTGCGCCGCGCACCGGCGCCGCGGCTGAATACGCAGCGGCGTTGCCCGACGGAGCGTTGAGCATGGGCGGATTGGCGGCGATGGGCGCGACGCCCGCCGCCTGTCGCGCGACGGCCTGAGCCGGCGCCACCGTCACAGGCATGACTTCGCGTGCGGCGGGTTGCAGGCTCACGCGCATCATGCCGGGCACATTCTTAGGCAGATTCGCAGGCAGATTCGCAGGCAGGTTCGCAGGCAGATTCGCAGCCACATTCCCCCGCGCGCCCGGCGCAGCCTGCGCGGCAACCGTTTCGCCCGCGCCGGGAATCACGATCGCGCCGTCGGCTTGCGCCGCTTGCGCGAAGCGGTCAGCCTCGGCGCGCGCGCGCGCATTAGCGGCGAGCGTCGCGGGTGCAATGACCGGCGCGGCGGCCGTAGCTGGAACTGCGGCGCGCGGCGCGGGCGACGGCGCGCTGACGCGCTCGGCCATCGCCTGGAGGTCGGCGGGATTCTTCTCGCCGGGGCCCGCGATCACGATCGGTCCGTTGTTCTCCTGCGCATGCGCCAGCGATGCAGCGGCGCACGCGCCGACCAGCGCCATCGCCGACAGCGCACGGACGCCGCGCGCAGCCATAGGGCGAGCCATACGGCGAGCCTTACGGCGCGCCGGACGGCCGATATCGCGCAAGGCAGGCTCGGCGGGCAAGGGCATGGTCGTTCTCCATCTGATGCATCGGTACGAATCGCATTCTAGAGATGGCGCCTCGCGTACAAACGCTGAATAGAGGCGTCCTTCCCCGGCTATTCGTCCGATTAAGACTTGCGCACCGCCCGCACAATGCACCACATGCAAAAAGGCCATCCCGGCCTGCGCAGCCCAAACGTCTCTTATCGAACAAGGCGGGCGGCGGCGCGCAAGGGAGCCTCGGACCGTTCCACGGAGAACCCAATGCTGGACAAACTCGATGCCGAATTCGCCTTTGGCCGCCAGGCGCTCGATGTGCGCGCCTATCGGCAGGAACTGCTGTCGTCGAACATCGCGAACTCCGACACGCCTGGCTACAAGGCGCGCGACATCGACTTCTCGTCTTCGCTCGCGGGCGCGCTGAAGAAAAGCGCCGGCGCGAGGAGCGGCGCGTCGAACAACGCGCCGCTTGCGATGACGCAGCCGGCGGGCGTGTCGCAGGGCATGTCGATGGTGTCGACGGAGCCCGGTCACATGACGGGCAAGGCGCGCCTGATTCCGACGGGCGGTCCGACCGACGACTTCGGCAAGGTCGCTTACCGGATTCCGGCGCAGCCTTCGCTCGACGGCAACACCGTCGATCTGGACGCCGAGCGCGTGCAGTTCGCCGACAACTCGCTGCACTACGAGTCGGGCATGACGGTGCTGTCGAGCCAGATCAAGGCCATGCTGGCCGCGATCACATCGAACGGATAACGAAATGCACCGCCGCTCGATACGCGCGGCGGCACGCTGGATCAACGCCAGAAACCACACGCTACGGGATTAGACGCCGGTGCGCCGGCAAGAGAGGTCGAAAAGCCATGCCATCCCTGATGAACATCTTCAACGTCGCCGGCTCGGCGATGTCCGCGCAGTCGCAACGCCTGAACGTGACCGCGTCGAACCTCGCGAACGCCGACAGCACGACGGGCCCCGACGGCAAGCCGTACAAGGCGAAGCAGGTCGTGTTCGCCGTCAACCCGATCGGCGGCGCGCGCACGGGCTCCGGCCAGCAGGTTGGCGGCGTGCAGGTGACGGGCGTCATCGACGACCCGACGCCGATGAAGACCGCCTACGAACCCGGCAATCCGGCCGCCGACGCAAACGGTTACGTCACGATGCCCAACGTCGACCCGGTGCAGGAAATGGTCAACATGATTTCGGCTTCGCGTTCCTACCAGGCCAACGTCGAAACGCTCAACACCGCGAAACAGCTGATGCTGAAGACGCTCACGATCGGAACCTGAGGAGAGACTCCTTGACTACCAGCACCACTATCGGCAACAACGGCGCGACCGTTTCGCAGACGTTGCTCGACACGATGAACGGCACGGGCAGTGCGTCGTCGTCGAGTTCGTCGTCGGGCGCGACGTCGGGCAGCGACCTGCAGAACACCTTCCTGCAGCTGCTCATCGCGCAGATGAAGAACCAGGACCCGACCAACCCGATGGACAGCTCGCAGATGACCTCGCAGCTGGCCCAGATCAATACGGTGACGGGCATCCAGCAACTGAACACGTCGCTGACGTCGCTCGCCTCGCAACTGACGACCAACCAGCAGACCCAGGCCGCGAACCTGATCAGCGCGACGGTGCTCGCCCCCGGCGACAGCTTCGCGGTGGCGTCGGGCAAGGCGACGGGCTTCGGCGTCACGCTCGCGAACGACGCGACGGACGTGCAGATCACGGTGAAGAACTCGGCGGGCCAGATCGTCAACACAATCGACCTCGGCAAGCAGCCGGCGGGCACGATTCCCATCGGCTGGACGCCCGTCGACAAGAGCGGCAACACGCTGCCCGATGGCACCTACACGATCACGGCGAGCAGCACGACGGCAAGCGGCACGGGCTCACCGACCACGCTGTCGGCAGCCACTGTCCAGGGCGTGCTCAAGCAGCCCGACGGCACGCCGGGCCTCGTCCTTTCGAACGGCAAGACGGTCGGCCTTTCGACGATCGCCGCCATCATCTAAACGCACTCAGCATCACCCGATACGGAGACCGTCATGGGTTACCAACAAGGTTTGAGCGGACTGGCAGGCGCATCGAGCGACCTCGACGTCATCGGCAACAACATCGCGAACGCGAACACCGTCGGCTTCAAGATGGGCACGGCGCAGTTCGCCGACATGTACGCGAACTCGGTCGCCACGGCCGTCAACAACCAGATCGGCATCGGCACGCGCATGTCGGAAGTCGAGCAGAACTTCTCGCAAGGCACGATCACGAGCGACGACATCGCGCTGCACGTGGCCATCAACGGCAACGGCTTCTTCCAGATGTCGAACAACGGCTCGCTGACGTACTCGCGCAACGGCGTGTTCCAGCTCGACAAGAACGGCTTCATTGTCAATGCCGACGGCCTGAAGCTGATGGGCTACGCGGCCAACGCGAACGGCGTCATCAACACGGCGGGCACGGTGCCGCTGCAGGTGCCGACGGCCAACATTCCGCCCGTCGCCACGAAGAACATCACGGCGGGTCTGAACCTGAACGCGCAGGACAAACTCGCGCTGGGTACGCCGACGGTGACGGGCACCACGGCGACGCTGACGAACAACGGCGTGTCGATCACCGATCCGACGCAAGGCTCGAACGCGGACGTCTTCACGATCACCTTCGACACGGCCACGCCGCCCAACTACACGGTGACGGACACCGCGACGGGTGCGACCAGCACGGGCGTCTACACGGCCAATACACCGATCAAGCTCGGCACCGGCCAGACCATCACGCTGGCAGGCACGGCGACATCGGCGAACACGATCACGGTCACGCCGAATCACCTCGTATTCGACCCGAACAACAGCGCGACCTATACGTACTCGACCTCGGTGCCTGTCTATGACTCGCTGGGCGGCCAGCAGCAGGTCGACATGTACTTCGTGAAGACGGCAGCGGGCACGTGGGACGTGTACGCAGGCAAGGACGGCAACGTCTCGACCACGAAGGTCGGCACGGCGAACTTCGATACTTCGGGCAACCTGGTCGGCACGACCACGGGCACGCCGCCCGTCCCGACGGCATCGCTGTTCACGTTCAACTTCTCGATTCCGAATTCGGACGGCTCGGCAACGCCGCAACCCCTGTCCCTGAATATCGCCGGCACGACGCAGTTCGGCAGCAAGGACGGCGTCAATGCGATGCAGCAGGACGGTTACCCGGCAGGGCAGCTGACGAGCTTCACGGTCGGCGCCGACGGCGTCATCACGGGCAACTACTCGAACTACCAGAACATGCCGCTCGGCCAGGTCGCGCTCGCAACGTTCGCGAACCAGAACGGCCTGATCAACCTCGGCAACAACGAGTATCAGGCGACGGCGGCTTCCGGTGTCGCGGTGATCGCCGCGCCCGGTTCGACGAACCACGGCGTGCTGCAAGGCGGCGCGACGGAAAACTCGAACGTCGACCTGACGAGCGAGCTGGTGAACCTGATCACGGCGCAGCGCAATTACCAGGCGAACGCGCAGACGATCAAGACCCAGCAGGCCGTCGACCAGACGCTCATCAACCTGTAACGCTGACGCACCGACACCATCATGGACCGGCTCATCTACACCGCGATGTCGGGCGCGACGCAGGCGCTCGAACAGCAGGCCGTGGTCGCGAACAACCTCGCGAACACCTCGACCACGGGCTTTCGCGCCCAGCTCGCGACGTTCCGCGCCGTGCCGATGGCGTTCGGCGACGGCAGCACGATTCAGGACGACACCACGCGCACTTTCGTGTTGTCGTCGACGCCGGGCGCGGACTACACGCCCGGCCCGATCCAGCAGACGGGCAACCCGCTCGACGTCGCCATTCAGGGCCCGGGCTGGCTGTCCGTGCTGACGCCCGACGGCACGGAGGCGTACACGCGCGCGGGCAACCTGCACGTCGATGAAAACGGCCAGCTGGTGAACGCCAGCAACATGCCCGTGGTGGGCGGCGGCGGTCCGCTGTCGGTGCCGCCCAACTCGCAGGTGACGATCGGCGCCGACGGCACCGTCTCCGCGCTGATCCCGGGCGATCCGCCGACGTCGATCGCGATCGTCGATCAGCTGAAGCTGGTGAACCCCGATCCCGCATCGCTGAAGCGCGGCGACGACGGTTTATTCCACACGGCCGACGGCAATCCCGCCGACCCCGATCCGAACGTCAAGGTCGCGGCAGGCTCGCTCGAAGGCAGCAACGTGAACCCGGTCGCGGCGATGGTCTCGATGATTACCAACGCGCGCCAGTTCCAGATGCAGACCAAGATGATCGAGTCCGCCGACCAGAACGAACAGTCGGCCAACAAACTGCTCGACTTCAGCTGAACCGAGCCAGATTGACAGGAGCGCGCGCGTTACGCACGCGTTGCGTCACCAAGGAGAGAAGAACCGTGAACCGCTCACTCTACATCGCCGCCACGGGCATGAATGCGCAACAGGCGCAGATGGACACCATTTCGAACAACCTCGCCAACGTCAGCACGAACGGCTTCAAGGGTTCGCGCGCGGTGTTCGAGGACCTGCTGTATCAGACGATCCGCCAGCCCGGCGCGAACTCGACGCAGCAGACGGAACTGCCGTCGGGCATCCAGCTCGGCACGGGCGTGCAGCAGGTCGCCACCGAGCGCCTGTACACCCAGGGCAACCTGCAGCAGACAGGCAACTCGAAGGACGTCGCGATCAACGGCCAGGGCTTCTTCCAGGTGCTGATGCCGGACGGCACGAACGCGTACACCCGCGACGGCTCGTTCCAGACCAACGCACAGGGCCAGCTCGTCACGTCGAGCGGCTACCAGGTGCTGCCGGCGATCACGATTCCGCAGAACGCGACCTCGCTGACCATCGGCAGCGACGGCGCCGTGTCGATCACGACGGCGGGTTCGAGCACGAGCCAGCAGATCGGCGCGTTGCAGCTCGCGACCTTCATCAACCCGGCCGGTCTCGATGCGAAGGGCGAAAACCTGTTCGCGGAAACCTCGTCGTCGGGCGCGCCAAACGTCACGACGCCGGGCCAGAACGGTGCGGGCGCGCTGAATCAGGGCTATGTCGAGGCGTCGAACGTGAACGTCGTGCAGGAACTGGTGAACATGATCCAGACCCAGCGCGCGTACGAAATCAACAGCAAGGCCGTGACGACCTCCGACCAGATGCTGCAGACGCTCAGCCAGATGCCCGTTTAAGCAGGCTGGCCGGAAACACTTAGGCGGTAATCACGATGTCGCACTTCACCCGTACCCCGATCTCTCTGCGCAGCGCGCGGGCCGTTTCGATGCTCGCCTGCGCCGGCGTGCTCGCAGCCGCGCTCGGCGGCTGCGCGCTCGTGCCGAAAGAGCCGATCACCCAGCAACCGATGACGGCCGTGCCGCCGTCGCCGCCGTCGCTGCAAACGCCCGGCTCGATCTACAACCCGGGGTACGCGGGCCGGCCGCTGTTCGAAGATCAGCGGCCGCGCAATGTCGGCGACATCCTGACCATCGTTATCGCCGAAAACATCAATGCGACGAAGTCGTCGGGCGCGAACGCCAATCGCGACGGCACGACCAAATTCGGCGTGCCGACGGCGGGCTTCCTCGGCGGCTTTTTCGGCAAGCTGAACCTCGATGCGAGCGGCGACAACACGTTCAAGGCGGCAGGCGGCGCGAGTGCGGCGAACACCTTCAACGGCACGATCACCGTGACGGTGATCGGCGTGCAGCCGAACGGCAACCTGCTCGTGAGCGGCGAAAAGCAGATGCTGATCAATCAGGGCAACGAATTCGTGCGTTTCTCAGGCGTCGTCAATCCGAACACGATCAACAGCCTGAACGCCGTCTACTCGACCCAGGTCGCGGACGCGAAAATCGAATACTCGGCCAAGGGCTATATCGACGAAGCGCAGAACATGGGCTGGCTGCAACGCTTCTTCCTCAACGTGGCGCCGTGGTGATCATGCGACCTGTTTCCATTCGCCGCTCCGGCTTCGTCCACGGCTTCGTTGCGCGCGCGTTCGCGGTATTCGCGCTGGCGTGCGCCGCGCTTCCCGTCACGGCGCCCGTCGCCCATGCTGAGCGCCTGAAAGACCTCGTGCAGATTCAGGGCGTGCGCGACAACCCGCTGATCGGTTATGGCCTTGTCGTCGGTCTGGACGGCACGGGCGACCAGACGATGCAGACGCCGTTCACGACGCAGACGCTCGCGAACATGCTCGCGAACCTCGGCATTTCGATCAACAACCAGCAGGCGGGCTCGAACACGTCCAGCTCGAACGCGCTGTCCAGCATGCAGCTGAAGAACGTCGCGGCCGTGATGGTGACGGCGTCGCTGCCCGCGTTCGCGCGGCCCGGCGAAGCGATCGACGTGACGGTGTCGTCGCTCGGCAACGCGAAAAGCCTGCGCGGCGGCACGCTGCTGCTTACGCCGCTCAAGGGCGCGGACGGCCAGGTGTATGCGCTCGCGCAGGGCAACATGGCCGTCGGCGGCGCGGGGGCGAGCGCGAACGGCAGCAGGGTGCAGGTGAACCAGCTGGCAGCCGGGCGCATCGCGGGCGGCGCGATCGTCGAACGCTCGGTGCCGACGACGATTTCGCAGGCGGGCACGATGCAGCTCGACCTGAACGACATGGACTACGACACGACGCAGCGCATCACGGCCGCGATCAACAACGCGTTCGGCTTCGGCACGGCCGTCGCGCTCGACGGCCGCACGATCCAGCTGCGCGCGCCGTCGGACCCTGCGCAGCAGGTGCAGTTCATGGCGCAGTTGCAGAACCTCGATGTGAAGCCCGCGCAGGCCGCCGCGAAGGTGATCCTGAACGCCCGCACGGGTTCGATCGTGATGAACCAGATGGTCACGCTGCAGAGTTGCGCCGTCGCGCACGGCAATCTGTCCGTGATCGTCAACACGCAGCCGGTGGTGAGCCAGCCGGGCGCATTCTCGAACGGACAGACCGTGGTCGCGCAGCAGTCGCAGATCGCGCTGAAGCAGGACAACGGTGCGCTGAAGCTGGTGACGGCGGGCGCGAACCTGGCGGAAGTCGTGAAGGCGCTGAACGCGCTCGGCGCGACGCCCGCCGATCTGATGTCGATTCTCCAGGCCATGAAGGCAGCGGGTGCGCTGCGAGCCGATCTCGAGATCATCTAAGGAACAACCAGAATGAACTCCGACACGACGCGCAACGCCGCAAACGACCTCACGCAACGCTTCGCGCTCGACACGCAAGGCTTCGACGCAATACGCGCCCAGGCGGCGGCGAATCCGCGCGAGGCGATGAAGTCGGCGGCCAAGCAGTTCGACGCCGTCTTCACGCAGATGATGCTCAAGAGCATGCGCGACGCGACGCCGTCCGACGGTCCGTTCGACTCGCACGACACGGCCACTTTCACGTCGATGATGGATCAGCAGTTGTCGCAGCAGATGTCGTCGAAGGGCATCGGCGTGGCCGACGCGATGCTCAAGCAGTTGATGCGCAACTCGGGCATGTCCGCCGACGATTCGAACGCGGGCAACAACGCCGCGATGAACGCGCTCGCGAAAGCCTATGCGAATCCGGCGAACAACGGCGCGCTGAAAATGGGCCGCGGCTACACGGCGAACAGCGCGCTGACGCCGCCCGTGCGCGGCGACGGCTCGTCGGACAAGGTGGACGCGTTCGTCGACAAGCTCGCGGCGCCCGCGCAGGCAGCCAGCGCGGCGACGGGCATTCCGGCGCGCTTCATCATCGGCCAGGCCGCGCTCGAATCGGGCTGGGGCAAGCGCGAGATCAAGAAGTCGGACGGCAGCACGAGCCACAACATCTTCGGCATCAAGGCGGGGGACGACTGGACGGGCAAGACGGTCGCCACCGTCACGACGGAATACATAAACGGCCGTCCGCAGCGCGTGGTCGAGAAGTTCCGCGCATACGATTCTTATGAGGAAGCGATGACCGACTACGCGAGCTTCCTGAAATCGAATCCGCGTTATGCGCAGGTGATCAATTCGTCGCGCGATGTGAATGGCTTCGCGCAGGGCATGCAGCGCGCGGGCTACGCCACCGACCCGCACTATGCGAAGAAACTCATTTCGATCATGCAGAAGATGGTGTGATGCGCGCGTAGCGTTGTCGCGCGTCATACGGTGAAGCGCGGCTGCCTTCCCGCGTTTCTGTTGTACCGTTTGTTTCCCCCTTTCCCCCTCTCCCTCCTTTCCTGCCTTGCCTTGCGCCGGGATTCTCTTCCAGTCGTGGCACGTTCGCTTGGGCCGCGTGCCGCATACCGGGTCCATCCGCTTTTCGCGTGTGGAATTCGCGTATCCTGTCTTCGTTGCGGTGTCAAACGTTTGCGGAAAATATTTCGTAAAACCGGTCTAAACTTTGGGCTGACGCTGCCGCTAAACAGTCAGACCTGATACCGGAAAGCAGCACAGAATCCCGGTCCCACGCGCGTTTTGCGATCCTTGCAGGCTGGGCTCGAGCCCGGCCCGCCGTGCTCGCGAGACGTGCCCGCAAGAACGATGAGAAATTGGCAAGGCCATGAATACCACCCAGTCGAATGGCGATGATCACGAGACGGAAGGCGTCGACTTCGGCCGACGCAACCCGCTCGAGATCGGCGTGCAACTGCGCAACCTGCTCAATCGCGGCGATTTTATGACCGTGCAGTACAAGGGCGGTCAGCTGGTGACGAAGATTCTCGAAGTGGACGTGCGCGAACGCACCTTCACGTTCGACTGGGGCGCGCTGGCCGAACAGAACCGCGGGCTGCTGACTTCGCCGGAAGGCCATTTCCACGCGACGCCCGATGGCGTGCGCGTTCACTTCGTCACGCAAACGCCGCGCGAAACGACGTTCGAAGGGCGTCCGTCGTTCGAAGCCGATTTCCCCGAGGTGCTGTACTACGTGCAGCGCCGCGAGTATTTTCGCGTCGATGCGCCGTTGCTGGACCCGTACACGTGCCGGGGCCGGCTGCCTGACGGAGAGGGCTTTCGCTTCGAGGTGCAGGATCTGTCGCTTGGCGGGATCGCGATGCGCACGAGCGACGAGCGCGTGAGCACGCTCGAACATGGCGTGCAGTTGCTCGATACCGAAGTGTTGCTCGGCTCGCTGGGCACGCTGCATCTCGATCTCGAACTGATGTCGAACCGCGCCGTCGAGCTGCCGAACGGCACGAAGCGTTACACGCTCGGGTTCAGGTTCCTGTCGTTGCCGGGGAATGCCGAGAATACGCTGCAGCGGCTGATTACCCAGCTGGAGATGAAGAGGCGGTCTCTGGCGAGGGCGTAAGTTTTTTTGCGCCTTCGCGGCGCGGGCGTGGCCGGTGTGTGCCTGCCCTTTGCGTGGGCATCCGCGTGGCGCCTTCGCGACGCGAGCGTTGCCCCTGTGCGGGGCGGCACCTACTTTTCTTTGCAGCGGCAAAGAAAAGCAGGCAAAAGAAAGCCGCTCACACCGCCAGCCCGTGTTGCTCCCACGGGCTCCCAACGTCCCCACACTTCGCGCGGCAACGTACCTGCTTGAGTGAGTTGCCATCGCAGTTGCACACGCCTCACCCACCACATACTCCCGCGTCGCGACCTGCATCCGAGAATCGCACGCGCCCTGTGCGGCAAACTCTGTGTAGGCCGTCGCGTCGAACAGGAAACCCTGTCCCGATCGGTTTGCCAATTTCGAGCGCTGCCCTATAGGGCGAGCCAACCTACACACAGTTTGCCGCAAAGGGGCATCGAAACTTCGATACGGCTTGCCGTGCTACGGATGCACGCAGCGATTCAGGCGCAAGCGAGCACGTTGGCAAGCCGAACCAGCGAGCAAGCTGGTGCGCGAAGTGTGGGGACGTCGAGGGCCCGTGGGTAGCAACACGGGCTGGCGGCGTGAGCGGCTTTCTTTTGCCTGCTTTTCTTTGCCGCTGCAAAGAAAAGTAGGTGCCGCCCCGCACAGGGGCAACGCCCGCGCCGCGAAGGCGCTATCGCGGAGGCCAGCGCAAAGGGCAAACACACACCGGCAACGCCCGCGCCGCGAAGGCGCCACGCGGATGTCCGCGAAAAGAAGCCCTGCGCAGCAGAAGAACAAAATTCCATTCGCGCCCTCAATGTTGGCGCGCCGACGCCGATATACAAAGTGTCCGGTCAACCTGGCGGAGCCCAAACCCGCCCCTTACGCCGTCTTTCAGGATGACGCATGTCCAGCAACCTCTTTAGCATCGGCCTCAGTGGACTCAACGCAGCCCAATGGGGGCTGACGACGACGGGCCAGAACATCAGCAACCAGGCAACGCCCGGCTACAGCGTCGAGCGTCCCGTCTACGCGGAATCGAGCGGCCAGTACACGGGCTCCGGCTACATCGGCAGCGGCGTGTCGACGACGACCATCCAGCGCCAGTACAGCCAGTACCTGACGACGGAACTGAACAACGCGCAGTCGCAGTCCGGCTCGCTCAACAGCTACTACAACCTGATCGCGCAGCTCAACAACATGGTCGGCAGCCCGACCACGGGTATCTCGAGCGCGATCACGAGCTATTTCACGAGCCTGCAGAACGTCGCGAACGATGCGTCGAATCCGGCAATGCGCCAAAGCGCGATCAGCAGCGCGCAATCGTTGGCGGACCAGCTCAACGCGGCGGGCGACCAGTACGACCAGCTGCGCGCGAGCGTCAACACGCAGCTCGGCGACGCGGTCAAGCAGATCAACACCTACACCGCGCAGATCGCGCAACTGAACGCGCAGATCCAGTCGCTGAGCGCGCAAGGCCAGCCGCCCAACCAGCTGCTCGACCAGCGCGACCTCGCCGTGTCGAACCTGTCGCAACTGGTCGGCGTGCAGGTCGTGCAAAGCGATACGGGCTATAGCGTGTTCATGGGCAACGGCCAGCCGCTCGTCGTCGCCGACAAGAGCTTCAACCTGACGACTGTCACGTCGCCGTCGGACCCGACGGAGACGGCTGTTGCCTACGCCGGGCTCGCCGGTGCAGCCGGAACGACGACGCCGCAAATCCTGCCCGACAGCTCGCCGCTGGGAGGGCAGATCGGTGGGCTGATGACGTTCCGCAACCAGTCGCTCGACCCCGCCGAGGCGCAACTCGGTGCGATCGCCACGAGCTTCGCCGCGCAGGTCAACGCGCAGAACTCGCTTGGCATCGACCTGAAAGGCAACGCGGGCGGCGCGCTTTTCACGGTCGGCAATCCGATCGTCTACGCAAACACGAAGAACACGGGGGGCGCGACGCTCGGCGTCACGCTGACGAACGCAGCGCAGCCGCCGGCGAGCGACTACACGCTGTCGTACGACGGCACGAACTACACGCTCACCGATCGCGAAACGGGCCGGGTCGTCGGCCAGTCGACCTCGCTGACCTCGCCGATCGGCGGCATGCAGTTCACGCTGTCGGGCGCGATGAATCCCGGCGATTCGTTCACCGTCGACCCGACGCGTGGCGCGCTGAACGGCTTTGGCCTGACGACGACCGACGGCTCGGCGATTGCGGCTTCGTCGCCCGTGCTGGTGTCGAAGGGCACGGCGAACACGGGCAACGCGACGGTGACGCAATACTCGGTGTCGGCGGGCTACACGATGCCGTCCACCACGACGACCCTCACGTACAACGCGGGAACGGGCTCGCTCTCCGGCTTCCCGATCGGCTCGACCGTCACCATCGCCGGCACGCCGCCAACCAGCTACAACATCACGGCTGGCACGCCGAACGTGCCGTACAACCCGGCCATGGGCGCGTCGATGACGATCACGGGCGGCACGATCAACAACGTGTCGCTGCAGATCACGGGCGCGCCCGCGAACGGCGACACCTTCACGATCGCGCCGAACCCGGCAGGCGGCAAGGACGGCCACAACGCGCAGGCGATTTCGAATCTGGTGACGGCGAAGTCGATGGGCAACGGCACGCTGACGCTGACCGACTCGTACGCGAACTACGTGAACGACATCGGCAACCAGACGAACCAGGTGCAGGCGTCGAGCAAGGCCCAGACGGCGCTCGTGACGCAGATCACCACCGCGCAGCAAGCGATCTCCGGCGTCAACATCAACGAGGAAGCGGCGAACCTGCTGCAGTATCAGCAGCTGTATCAGGCGAACAGCAAGGTCATCCAGACGGCCCAGACGATGTTCCAGACGATCCTCGGCATTTTCAATTGAGGCGTTGAACGACTATGCGCATCTCTACTTCGCAATATTTCGGCATGAACGTCCAGACGATGGACGATCAGCAATCGACGCTCGCGCAGCTGTATCAGCAGCTGTCGAGCGGCGTCAGTCTCGCGACGCCGTCGGACAATCCCGTCGGCGCGGCGCAGGCAGTGCAGCTCAGCATGCAGGGCGCGACGCTGTCGCAGTACGCCAGCAACCAGAACACCGCGCTTGCGGCGCTGCAGGCGGAAGACGGCTCGCTGTCGAGCATCAGCAGCGTGTTGACGTCGATCAGCACGCAGCTCGTGCGCGCGGGCGACGGCTCGTTGAACAACGGCGACCGCGGCGCGATCGCCACGCAGCTGCAAGGCCTGCGCAACCAGCTGATGGGTCTCGCGAACGGCACGGACGGCTCGGGCAATTATCTGTACGCCGGCTATCAGGCATCGACGGCGCCGTTCGCCGTCAACGCGAGCGGCGCCGTGCAATACCTCGGTGACAACGGCGTGCAGAACGTCCAGGTGACGGGTACGCGCAACATCGCGATCAGCGATACGGGCCGTCAGGTGTTCCTGAGCATTTCTCCGGCGGGCAGCGCGGCTGTCACGGCGGGCAACGCGGCGAACACGGGCACGGGCACGATCGGCAACGTGGCCGTCAGCAATCCCGCCGACCCCACGAACCAGCACAAGTACACGATCAACTTCACGTCGTCGACGACGTACACGATCACCGATGTGACCAGCGCGACGACGACCGGGCCGCAACCCTTCACGACGGGCCAGGCGATCACGCTCGGCGGCGGCGGTGAGAGCGTGACGATCAAGGGCGCGCCCAACGCGGGCGATTCGTTCTCGGTCACGCCCGCGGCGCAGTCGAACACGGATGTCTTCGCGAATCTCGACAGCGTGATTGCCGCGCTGCAGGCGCCCGTCGCGGGTACGGCCGGTCAGGCGAACCTGACGAACGCGCTCGGCACGGCGATGACGCAGTTGCAGAACACGCTGAACAATGTGACGACGATCCAGACGTCGGTGGGCGGGCGCGAGCAGGAAATCGAGGCGCTGCAGGCGGTCACGCAGACCAACTCGCTGCAGACGACGAGCAATCTCGCGGATCTGACGCAGACGGATCTGACGTCGGTGATCAGCAAGTACACGATGACGCAGTTTTCCCTGCAGGCTGCGCAGCAGGGGTTCTCCATGATCCAGAAGCTCTCGTTGTTTAATTACATCGGGAATTGAGTTCTTTCTCTGGCCTTACGGCCGGTGAGTTCTCTCTACGCGCCTGAGTCTTTTTTGATGTCGGGCGCTGTTTGGGTTTTTTGCCCTTGGGCGGGCGGCCGGTTTGTTTTTGCTTTTTGGTTTTTGGTTTTTGGTTTTGCTTTTTGGTTTTGCTTTTTGGTTTTGCTTTTTGGTTTTGCTTTTTGGTTTTGCTTTTTGGTTTTGCTTTTTGCTTTTTGCTTTTTGCTTTTGCTTTTGCTTTTGCTTTGCTGTCGCTGGCATCCGCGTAGCGCCTTCGCGGCGCGGGCGTTGCCGGTGTGTGCCTGCCCTTTGCGCGGGCATCCGCGTGGCGCCTTCGCGGCGCGGGCGTTGCCCCTGTGCGGGGCGGCACCTACTTTTCTTTGCAGCGGCAAAGAAAAGCAGGCAAAAGAAAGCCGCTCACACCGCCAGCCCGT
>NZ_JACFYJ010000113.1:0-21349 GCF_037126505.1 Paraburkholderia bengalensis | reverse complement strand
TGCTGGTTTCCGACTTCGACAATCAGATTCTCAGCTGAATCCTCCACCGCCTTCAATCCTTCGCCCCAATCCCCCGTACACCACTTTCGACTTTAGCTCTGGCATTTCTCGGTGCAAGCGAGACCGTCACCGGTTCGAAATACCTGCTCGAAGAACCCAGATTCGCATCCTTGTCGATTGCGGGCTGTTTCAGGGCGTCAAGAATGTGAGGCTGCGTAACTGGGCACCCCACCTGTCCAGCCGACTCGATCGGCGCCGTGATACTCACTCACGCGCACATCGATCACAGTGGCTATCTGCCATTGCTCGTCCGAAATGGCGTTCACGGCCCCGTCTATTGCACTCAAGGGACCGCCGCACTGTGCGAGATCATGCTGCGCGACAGCGCGCGGTTGCAGGAAGAAGAAGCCGACTTCCCGAACCGCCACGGATTTTCGAAACATCACCCCGCACTGCCGCTCTACACAGTCAACGATGCCGAGCGCGCGCTGCGACTATTTGTGCCGCGCTCTTTTGACAACCCGGTCGATCTGAAGCATGACATCGGCTTCCGCTGCCTGCCGGTCATATTCTGGGTGCAGCGAGCGTTGTTGTCTGCCGCAACCACGAGGTGCTTGCATTCTCCGGGATGTGGGCCGTCCGGCAAACCCCATCATGCATGCCCGCACACCGCTCGCGCACGCGGATTACCTCGTTGTCGAATCGACTTATGGCGACCGTTTTCACCCGGCCACGAATCCGGAGGATGTACTCGCGCAGATGTTAAGCAGAACTTTCGCGAAAGGCGGAGTGGTCGTGATGCCCTGTTTTGCAGTCGGGCGTAAGCAGGAGATCCTCTACTATGTTTCGAAGCTGAGCAGAGCGGACGCATGGCAAAAGTCCCCGTTTATCTGGACAGCCCGATGGCATCGAGCGTCACGGAAGTCTACCGAAAACACCTTGACGAACATCGGTTGACCATGACCGAAGCGAATGCAATCGACAAGGCAGCAATCATGGTTAAGACCGTGGATGAGTCAAAGGCGATTGCGTCATACCACGGCCCGATGGTCATCATCGCCGGCAGTGGAATGGCGACGGGACGCCGCGTGTTGCATCATCTGCATCTGTATGTCCGCACATGCCGACTACCGCGAACTGCTGCAATGGCTGTCGAGTCTGACCGACGCGCCCACGCGCACCTTTGTCACGCACGGGGAACCTGCAGCGGCAGACGCGATGCGCAGGCGCATCACGGAGACGCTCGGGTGGTCGTGCGAAGTACCCGTATATCAACAGACAGTTGAACTCGAAGGACTATAGAAGTCGCAGCGGCAACTTTATCGGCGTCCGCTCTCACTTGCGTCCAGCGGGCTGACTCCTGGCGACGACACCGCTTGCTGCGTTATCGAATGCGAGCGGCCCGTCTACAGATGCACCCGTCAATTGGCCGCGATCAGCCATCTTGGCCAGGGCGGCTGCGTCCACAGTGGAACGCATCCCGGGATTGACCGTCTCGACAGCGCACAGCACGGCAACGCGCGGATGGCCGACACCTAGTCCATTGAACCAATGAAATTGCACCGATCTAAAGGTGCATGGGCAAAATGAATCTGAGTGAAGCCGAATGCGAAGAACTGCTGTCGATGCAGCGCAGCCGAACGATGTCCGTTGGTCAGGTAAGGCGAGCGCGGTTGATCCTGCTGCTCGATGAAGGGGCCTCGCGCGCGGCGATCATGAACGAATTGCGATGCGATTCGCGTTTCATCACCACATGGCAAACCCGCTTCGCCAGTGAGCGTCTGGCAGGCCTGTATGGCAGGCACCCAGGTCGTGCGCCGCGCCGTGACCTGGCGCGTCTTGAGGCGAGAGTGCTCGACTACACGCTGCGGCGCAAACCGGCCGACGGCTCGACGCACTGGAGCAGCCGCAAGTTGGCCGCCCAGCTGGGCGTGCCCTTCATGACGGTTCAACGTATCTGGCGCAAGCACGATATTCGGCCGCATCGTCTCGATACCCATATGGTGTCCAACGATCCCGACTTTGGGGCCAAGGCTGCCGATGTAATCGGCCTGTACCTGAACCCGCCATTGCATGCGGCGGTGTTCTGCGTGGATGAGAAAACGGCCATTCAGGCGCTTGATCGCAAAGACCGGATGTTGCCGCTCTCGCCCGGGCGCGCCGAAAGTCACGGCTTCGAATACAAACGCAACGGTACCGTGAGCCTGTTTGCCGCGTTGAATGTCGCCACCGGCGAAGTACTGGGCAAGACTGCGCCACGCCATACCAGTGCCCAGTTCGTCGCGTTCCTCACCGAGGTGGTATCGGCACAGCCGGCCAGAAAGGAGATTCATGTGATCTGCGACAACGTGAGCAGCCACAAAACCGACGCCGTTCAAACCTTCCTGGCTGACCATACGAACGTCTCGATCCATTACGCCCACGTACTCGTCATGGCTGAACCAGGTCGAGAACTGGTTTGCCCGCATCCAGCGCGACGTCATCACGCGCGGCGTATTCACCAGCACCAGAGATCTCAACAAAAAGCTCATGCGTTATATCCGCCAATACAACAAGCAGGCTGCCCCGTTGAAATGGAAGTATTCCGATCCAACTCGACGCATCCGGTGCAATTCATCCGGTTCAACGGACTAGGAGGCAACTGGAAACAGCACAATCCTCGAACCTAGATTGAGGCAGCTCCCCGACGTTTCGTTTGTCATGCGGTAACCAACCCGCGCATATCAGAATGATCAACCGTCGGATAACCGCCCGGTCCTGGCCCAAGCATCCTGTTGTTGACGACCGTCAGAGAGACGGTCTCGCACGGGGCGTGAGCGCAAGCGTCGCCCTCACGACCCATGCATTGCATGGGAGATCGACTTCGCGTCAAGGGTCCGCTCCGCCGCGCTCACGCCCGCCCTTGACTCCGTCAAACCCTCGGAGAACCACGCACTTTGCAATTGACACGGTCCATACATATCAGTGTCCCGAGTTAGAAATTCGTAGACAAAATCGCTTGAGGCTGGCGAGGATGTCGTCGGCCGATTTGGTCCAGTTGAAAGGTCTCGGATCAGTGTTGTTGATCTGGATGTATTGGCGAATCGCCTGTTCGAGTTGCCGGGTGGAGCGATGAGTGCTACGGCGGATGTATGTCTCGCTGAGCGTGGCAAACCATCGTTCGACCTGGTTAATCCACGAAGCAGAGGTGGGGGTGAAATGCGCATGGAAACGCGGATGGCGAGCCGGCCAGGTATTGATCGAGGGAGTCTTGTGCGTACCGTAGTTGTCCATCACCAGATGGACGTCCAGTTGGGGAGGCACGTTGGCCTCGATGGTGCGCAGGAACTGCAGGAATTCACTGCTGCGATGACGCCGATGCAGTTCGCCAATGACTTCGCCCGTGGAGATGTCCAGCGCCGCGAACAGTGTGGTCGTGAATAGTAAAGGACTTTCCCGATCCCGGTGGCATAGCAGTATGCCAGGATGGTCGATGCCACTCAACCCATCTGAGAAGCGGAAAGTCATGGACAAGATTACTCGTATCGGCGTGGATCTGGCCAAGAACGTCATCCAGTTACACGGGCGTCGACAGTGCGGAGCGCGTCGTGGTCAAGAAGGCGATTCCGCGGCACAAGTTTCTCGAATGGTTTGCAAATCTGTCGCCGTGCCTGGTGGCAATGGAAGCGTGCAGCGCAGCCCACTACTGGGCGCGCAAGCTGCGCGCGCTTGGCCACGAGGTTCGGCTGATCGCGCCACAGTTCGCCGCGCCGTATCGCAAAGGCGGCAAGCACGTCAAGAATGATGCGCGGGATGCTGAGGCGATCTGCGAGGCGGCCAGCCGCCCGCATATGCGCTTCGTGCCGGTCAAAACAACGGACCAGCAAAACGTGCTGGTGCTGCACCGGATGCACGACGGTTTCGTTGAAGAGCGTACCGCGCTAGTCAACCGGCTACGCGGTGAGCTGGTCGAGTTCGGCGTGTTCCTGCCGCATGGCATCGACGCGTTCCGCGCCAGGTTTATCAATGCACTCGAGGACGGTGCCACCGAACTCAACGGTACAGCCCGCACCGCCCTGCTGCGCGGGTGGGAGCACTGGCAAGCGGTCGACGTAGAAATCGCCCGGTTCGACGCCCAGATTGCCGCGCAGGTGAAACAGGACAGTGACGCACAGCGCGTGATGGCGGTCGTCGGCATCGGCCCGCTCACCGCATCCGCCGCGACCGCGACCGTCGGCGATGCGCGCCAGTTCAAGAATGGCCGGCAATTTGCCGCCTGGCTCGGCGCCGTGCCCAGCCAGGCCAGCAGTGGTGGCAAGACCCGGCTGGGCCACATCACCAGACGGGGCAACACCTATCTGCGCACGCTGCTGTTCCAAGGCGCGCGCTCGGCCGTAACGAGCGCCCATCGACGAACCGACCGGCTGTCGCGCTGGATTGTGCAACTGCAAGCGCGCATCGGTTGGTCTCGAACGTGTGCGGCCGTCGCCAACAAGCACGCTCGCATCCTCTGGGCGATTCTGGCCAAGGGCGAACGGTTCGATCCGTCGTATGCCCAGACTCGCCCGATGCCAGCCGGGCGTGGTACCAGCAATGAGCGGTCAAGCGGTAGTGAGCAGTGCGCCTGAAAAGGCGAGCTTCATAAGTCAAGGACGCAACAGCAAGGATAGCGACAGGTCAGACCGGCAGTGGGCGAACTCGCATATGCGCCAGGTAACGTCAAGACGTGATACCGAGCCGTGAATGGAGTCCTGCTGCGCGGTTATTATCCGGGCCCCGGGCGCAGCAACGACAACGCCCCAGTCAGGCCGTTTATAGGTGCGCAGTCTGTCTCGCCGCTCGATGCCGACTTCCTTGATAACGTAGGAATTGGACAGATGAACGAATGAACCGACCTTGCTAAAAAGGGAAAGTCTTTATAGGCGCATATAGTCGTGCGTGCGTCGCACAGGGATGCCCGGGGCCGGCGGCAGCATAGGCTGGGTGCGGTCCAGCGCCTGGATCTGGCTCTTTTCGTCCACGCACAACACCATGGCCTTGAGTGGTGGGTCCAGATACAGCCCGACGATATCGCGCACCTTGTCGACGAAAAATGGATCAGTGGAGAGCTTGAAGGTCTCCTGCCGATGCGGCTGCAATCCGAAGGCACGCCAGATCCGCGACACGGCTGTCTGCGACATCCCCATCTCGCGGGCCATTGTGCGCGTGCTCCAGTGAGTCGCGCCCGTGGGTACGGATTCGAGCGTGCATGCGACGACTGCCTCCACCTGCGCGTCCTCGATCGTCCTCGGTGCGCCCGGGCGCGGTGCATCGAGCAACCTGTCCACGCGGTCATTGACGAATCGCGAACGCCACTTCGAAACCGTATGCGAGGTGACACGTTCTCTTGTAGCGACCGTCTTGTTGTCGATGCCCACGGCGCAAGCCAGCACAATACGCGCTCTCAGGGTAAGCGCCTGTGCCGTCTTGCGTCGCATCGTCAACGCCACGAGTTGTTCGCGTTCTGACCCACTCAGGACCAGTGGCGCCTTCGGTCTTCCTCTCATCGTTGCCTCGCCTATTTGCGAACCCTGCAACCCAGGTTAGTACACAACGCAAATAAGGCAATGAATTTCTAACTCGGGACACTAGCGAATGTGCGAGGTCGATTGCGTTCTGCACAATCTCCCGCTTCTGATCGAGATCCGGGGCAATGTTGACGGCTGCATCCGTGATAATGAACGGACGCTCATACGCAGGCGTTCCGATGAGGAAACAGTGCGAGAGACGCTTACCGGTCAACAGATGTGAGGCGGGCGCGAGTACGGCGCTCATCAGTTCGTCAGTGTGAAGACTGCCTTTCATCAGCGCATCAACGACGCCTCTGGCGACGAGTTCCACTGCGCGAGATGCGGCAGCATGACTGTGCGGCACGTCTTCTAGTTCAAACGGCGTGAGATCGACACGAATTCTGCGCGCAAGCGCTTCCAGCTTTCCACGCGGCGCGACGATGACGGGCGTGATGAGCCCTGCTCCCGCCGCCCCACTCGCCGCAACCATCGCCTGCAAGCTCGGTGTGTCGCAAGGATGCACGACGGCCACCCGCAATGGACCGGCGTTGCGGGCGAGCCGCTCCAGTTCCGACGGTTCGCTGCTTTCTCCGCGCACCAGGCGTGGGAGTCGTTCGAATGTTAGCGCTGGGCAAGATCGGATCATCGAGCGGCCGTCCTTCGTGCAAAGAGTGAGTGGCTCATCGGGAAAGTCAGCCGGTTCGCCGGCTACCCCGCCGCTATCTTTCATACACATACGTGCCAGGCGCATTTTCCAGCCCACCGACGATCTCCCTTGCACGAACCTGGCCGTCCGAACGCTCGCGCAACCATGCGTTCCATTTGGGCCACCACGAGCCTTCGACGGAGTCATTCTGTGTGACGAAGTCGTGCCTGCTTCGATAGGGGGCGTCAAGCAAACGTGTTGCGCAACGGTAGTACCGCCCCGCGTGTCCGGGCTCGGAGACGATGCCCGCGTTATGTCGGCCCGCTGTCAGCAAGAACGTCAGCTCGTTGTGCGTAAGCAGCTGAAGCTGGTAGACAGATCGCCACGGCGAGACATGGTCGCGCTCCGTTCCCACGACGAACATCGGCGCTTCGATGTCGGATAGCGCGACAGGCCGGCCGCCGACGCTGTAGCGTCCTTCCGCGAGATCATTGTTCAGAAACAGCGACGTCAGATACTCGCTATGCATCCGGTAGGGCAAGCGCGTCGTGGCGTTCCATGCCATCCGATAATTCGGTTTCGAACGCCGGCCGAGCAAGTATTCGCTCATCATCCGCGACCATATCAGGTCTCGCGCTTTGAGCAACTGGAATGCCGCCGACATTTGCGAGCCGTCGAGATAGCCCTGACGCCACATCAACGCATCGAGCGCCGCGAGCTCGCTGGCGTCGATGAAAAGCCCCAGTTCGCCAGGCTCAGCAAAGTCGGTCTGCGCGGCAAGCAGCGTCACCGTTTTCAATTCTTTGCCCCTGCCGTCGCGAAAGAGCGCCGCCGCAGCGATGGCGAGCAAGGTGCCTCCGAGGCTACATGTACCGGCTGAGCGTCGCGCGTACGCACTTGCGCAAGGGCGGCAAGCAGTCCGTCGTGCAGGTACGCATCAAGCCCGACGTCACGGAATGCCTCTCCAAAATTTCGCCAGGAGATCGTATAGACGGTGTAACCAGCGTCCACCAGATAGCGGATCAACGAATCGTGCGGCTGACGCTCACTAAAGCAAAGTTGTGCCTATCGTGGTGCGTCGTGAAAATCCCCGCTCAGGCACACTGATAAAGGATCCGGTGGCAATTTCCATTGCAAGTAAAGTTGTGTCTATCGAGGCCTGGCCCTGCAAGTAAAGTTGTTTCGCGATGCACACTTCGAAAGGATTTCGCAACAAAATAGACAGCAGAACGATTGCGAAGCGATCACGACGTGCAAATCAGACGCCAACCTTCTCCCAATCGGGGGAAAACGTCGTATGCAATGGAAGGTCGCCGGGATAGACACAACTTTGCTTGCAATCTAGACACAACTTTACTTGCGTGAGCGAAAAACCGTTGACCAATCAAGCAATGTCCAGAAACGAAGGGTACAATAGTCGTAATTATTGCCCCCTTCATTGCGTCACGCCGTCCCCGCGGACCGCGAAGAGCGGGCCTGGCTAATCCCGATGCGCGCCCTATACTGGAATGGAGCCGCGCGGCACGCGGTCTCATCAGCAGCAAGGGGCTCGATATTTCCCCATGAGACTCGGTAGCGGGGCCACGGAAACGCCTGCGACAGCACGCAGGCGTTTTCTTTTTGCCGGCCTTAATCCTGATAAGTCGTAGCGTTTAATGGTCGGCCTGGACTGGCTCACGTAGCTTCCGGGTAGACGTCAAATAACCGGCCAACCCGTTTAAATCGGGGCCAATTCGTTAAAAAACCTTATGTCAAGTGCCGGATCTCGGGAGGGGTGCCACATTGCTTGCACCGTAGGTATTGCTGCGGAAACTATAAGGCGATAAAATTTCTGCAGATACAGGAGGCGCATCATGGCATCGACAACGCACCATCATGCAACGGTCGGTCCCACGCCGGCCGCGACCCTTTCAAAAGCGGCGGTACGAGCGGCGGCCGCTTTGAGCATAAATCAGGCGACACTCGCCGACGTGCTCGGGCTCAGTACGGCTTCTGTCTCGCGACTCGTCGCGGGCACATACCAGCTTGAGGAATCGCGCGGCAAGGAATGGGAGTTGGCCTTGTTGCTGGTGCGTTTGTTTCGTTCACTTGACGCGATCGTAGGACCGGGCGAGAAAGCTCAGGCATGGTTGGGGGGCGAGAACACAGCGCTCAACGCGAGACCCATCGATCTGATCCGATCCGCCCAAGGACTTGTTAATGTCGTCGAATACCTGGACCTCTACCGAGGTCGCATCTGAAGTTCGAGAATTTCTTGAAGATACCTGGCGGGCGGTCGAGGCTCAACATCGCGTGGCGACGATGTCGCTCGTTGACAGTCTGGCGGAACAGGCTCAACTGGAGGCGTTGCTCGAAACCTCGAAACCTCCGGCTCCCGCCACGTCACTCGGACTCCACTGGCTGCTGTTTACGCCCTTTCGTTATCCGACCTCCAGGTACGGCTCGCGCTTTCGTCGACCCTATGACCCAGGTGTCTTTTATGCGGCCTACGATAAAAGCACCGCCTGCGCTGAACTCGGCTACTGGCGCTGGCGCTTCCTGACTGAATCGCCGTCGCTCGGATCGATCGACACGTTGCCACAGACGCTGTTCAAAGCGGTAATTCAGGGGCGCGCAGTTGATCTTCGCCAGCCGCCGTTTGTGCGCCAGCGGAGCGCGTTCGAGAACAGGAGCGAGCATGGCTACTGCCAGGCGTTTGCCGGGGTCGCGCGCGAGGCCCACATCGATGCGATTGTGTATCGATCTGTGCGCGATCCGGCGGGAGGCGGTTGCGTTGCGGTACTCACGCCCAAGGCATTCGCCAGGAAAGAACCGGTTGCCGCTGAAACATGGAATCTGTCGGTAACGCTCGAGCGGGTCATCTGGCAGAAGAGCGACGTCCTGTCGCCTGAGGCGTTCGAATTCCCGGTAAGCCTCTGGCAATAGTTGCTTACGCAGCGATCTGGCGATTTTTGGGCGTGAACTGGCGGCTCGACTGGAACGTCAACCGACAACTGGACCGTCTGCACGCCAATCATGCTTTCTCCGGCGATGTCAGCGCGCAGAGACTGGCCCATGCGTTCTGTGAAGCCTGAACGTCGCCTTCGGGGCGCGCGGATCTTTTGTTGCGCGACACGTGGGGCTTTGGCGCCAGCCAGCCGTGCCGGTGCGGGACCGCGACCGCTCCAGGACGCACCGCTCTTCGGGTTACGGTATTTGGCGGCCTGTGGACCTCTCACGTAATTGCCCGCCTTGGCGGTCGTCTTCGGCACAGCAGCAGGTTGCACAGCAGGACCGTCGGTCAGAAACTTCGTCCTGTCTTTGGCGCTCGCAATCTACGCAGGCGCACGGCCATGCCCGGATCCCGGTATTCGCCGGCTTCGTTGCACTGACAGCGGCTTTGGAACCGGGCTTTCGGCCACGCTTTTTCCTGCCGGCATGTGCACGATATCGGTCTTTTCTGTCAGTTCGCGGATCTTGCCGGTCAGGGCCGACGACACAATGCTATTTTCTCGCGTGACCGGTCAGTCTGATGCACTTCACTCCGCATGTGCGGTTTGCCATGGAGGCTAGTCAGTTTTGACGTCTGCTTCGGGTCACTCACGTCGAAATGCTTTTTTTGACGAACCAGGGTGTTCCAATCTGCAGCACCGCGAACTGCTGTTACAGCAACGCGGCGATGCTATGGGCCGAGCTGCCTGAACAGGCCTCAAAGTCGGTTTTGGCTGGCTGACTGTTTGCAATGACGCACCTTGCCTGCAAGCATTCGAAAACGTGCCGGTTTTCGAACACTGGCGACCGAACCCGATCTCTTAGATCTCGCGCCCGGTTCTTTGGTTCTTCGGGCATTTACTGGCAGTGCTCCTGAAGTGTGTAGGCGCGCGCACCAGGCGGCAAGACCGCTGCCCGCCACGTTTTTCACCTGCATGTGACGCTCAAAAGAGCGTGAGAAGCTCCGGTGACTACCGCAATCCGGCGGTAGCTCATCAACCTGGAGCTAGTGATGAACGCAAAACCCGAAGTCTCGATACCTGACAATATTTCGCCTTCTTTCGCGGGCGACACTTCCCACGTCACGAAGACACAAACCTCAAAACGCGAATCTCGCCTCCCATTCAGGATCCGGGTCGTGGAGGATGATGAAGCGCTCGAGCGGGCACTGAAGGTTCGACAAAGCGCCTACATGCGGCATGTACCGGATTTCGCGCGCACCATGAACGAGGCCGAGTCGTATGACCGGGAGCCCGGCGGACTCGTGCTGCTCGCGGAAGCCAAGTTGACAGGCAGCCCGGTAGGCACCATGCGAATCCAGACGAACCGCTATCGGAGTCTTGCCATGGAGCAATCTGTCAAGCTTCCCGAGTGGCTCGCGGGGCGCATGGTCGGTGCCACACGACTAGCCGTTGAAGCCGGTGAACCCGGTCGAATGGTCAAAACGGCGCTGTTCAAGGCGTTCTATCTGTATTGCCTGCAGGAAGGTATCCAATGGATGGTGATAGCGGCGCGCGCACCCCTGGACCGGCAGTACGCAGCTTTGCTCTTTCGTGACGTCTACGGCGCTGGCGAGTTCATCCCGCTCGGCCATGCCGCGAACATTCCACACCGCATCATGGCGTTCGAAGTAGAAACGGCAGAAAGGCGCTGGCGCGAGGCGAGGCACCCACTATATGAATTCATGATCGGAACCCATCATTCCGATATCGACCTGAGCGCAGCGTCGGCGTTGAATTGGCCCGACACAAAGGTTGAATTTCAGCGTGTAGCGAGCCTGGCCGATATACACTCGGGTTCTCGCAACACGGCGGGCACTGAGCCGTTTTTCCGCTAGAAGCTTCTGATGCGGGCTTTCCCCGCGTCGAATGATAATTGGTAACAGCAATTATGGTCGTCGGGGCATCCCTTGTTTTTTGCAAGGCGCCCCGTCGACTTCCGCGTGACTATGCAGCCTGCATAGAAAATAAAACGAATTCTGCGCACATGAACGGGCACGAGGAATGAGCTGGTTTGCGAAATATTCGCGCGATACGGGGAATGACTCAAGGTCAGGCATCGACGCGTTTACATTTTTATTCTCCTATTACCTGGTTCCGATTGCTATCGCAGCCATTTCCGTATTGGTAGCAGTCTTACCAGAGGAGATACCCCCAAGCCAGGTGGCCACCCCTCTTCCTATGCGGGTGCTAGGCGACTCGCAAGCTCGTCTCGATATCGCAACTGCAGCAGATGCGTTGCGCCATCAACCATTACGAAACCGTTTCGACACCCACCGGCAGGAATCGCCAATCTGGTTCAGCGTCGAAGTCCCGCCCGCGAGCGAGGCTGAACAGTTTAGCCATGGTCCTTCGTTGCTGTCTGCGGCGGTAATGTTTCCGTCGAAGCACATCCGGGAGATCGAGTGCTTTGGCGGTTCTACCTTCAGCCTCGTCGGCAGAATTTCACGGAATGGAATCTTCTCCGGCGACCTGCTTAGGGCGGGCGCCGGCGTCGCCATACAGCCAGGGCATTACACGGATGTGATCTGTCGGGCGGTCTTTAGTGGCCCGGGACTATTGGAAGCTTATACGGCTCCCGTCGACGACCTGAAGCGAATCAACGATACATTCCACCGCCGTGCCGGTCTGCTGGAGGGAGGCCTCGCGACACTGGCCGCATTCGTTTTCGTTGCTGCGGTCATCAATCGCGACTGGGTGTATGTCCTGTTCGCGGCATGGCTATTCGGAAATCTACGGCTTGGTGCGATATCAATGGGCTGGGACGAGCAATGGCTTGGATCCCTGCTACCGTTGCCATGGGTTTCGCTGATCCGAAAGATGACGGTCCCTGTGTACTACATCCTGACGTACACGCTTTTCGTCACTCTGTTTCGGAACGATCTGGCGCGCGTGGGGTACCGTGCTCTCCTTCGCACAATCCAGGTTCTCGGTCCCGTTCTTCTGCTCGCCTCGATCATCCTGCCCGTTCCCACCTATCTGCCGATAATGTGGGGGGTGGTCAGCATCGGGGTGGTCGCAGTGATTTTTCTGCTGACACGCCTTCTCAGCCTCGCGCCGTCCAGGACTGCCATATGGTACAGCCTCGCCCTCGCGACTGCTCTGCTGTCGAGCCTTTCAGAGGTTGTTTCCGCCGCGTTCAAGACTCATATTCCTGCGCTCAATAGCGTAACGGCTGCGCTTGTATCCAGCCTCATGGCGGCACTTGCAATAGCTGAACAGATCCGGGCAGAGCGCGCAGAACGATTGCGAGCGCAGGCTGAGCTGAGCCGTGCGTATGGCGCAACCCCTATCGGTCTGTTTTCGCTTTCAGCAAACGGGGAGTTAGTTCAATGGAACCCTGCGCTCGGGGCAATGCTGGAAATTGCAGATCACGTAACCAGCGCTCATTGGGATAATTATTTCGCGCCGGATATCTGGAAGCGAATTTACAACAAAGCCATGGACGCCGGCGAGCTCGAGACGGAACTGTCCAGAGTCAACAGTTCGCCCGCAAAGGGCACCCTCGCGACACTGCCGGAGGGCGCCACCTCTTCCGCAAGCGATGAGGCACAGACATTCTCGAAGCAGGGAAGCGGTAATATCCGTCACTACGTGCTCCGCGCGGCATATGACGGCACACGGCTCGAGTGCTCGCTTCAAGATGTGACGGAGCGCCAGGAAGCGATACAGACGCTTCAATTTCTGGCAGAACATGATCCATTGACCGGTGCCCTCAACCGGCGTGGCCTCGACAAGTATATCGAGCTGACAAACCACACCGAAAATCGTGTGTCTCGAGCTATGGTGCTCGCCTATCTTGACCTTGATCGCTTCAAGTTGATCAACGATCTGTTCGGCCACCATATAGGTGACGCGGTGCTCAGACAGGTATGCCACCGCATAGAAACTGGGCTCGACTCGCGGGGCCGTATTTGTCGTGCGGGCGGTGACGAGTTCGTCATTCTGTTCGCGCAGACACCGCTCATCCAGGCTAGCGTCATCTCGCAAGCCATCATCGATGCAATCGGCGACACCCCGTACGAAATTGATCATCGCGCTTTTAATGTGCGGGCATCGCTCGGCTTGGTCGAGGCTCCTGCTGGCGTGAGCCCACAAGAAGTCATTTCCGCCGCCGACAGCGCCTGCCGCCAGGCAAAATTGGAGGGGAATGGCCGCATCGTCGTCTATGGGAACGACACGCCCATGTTCGAAGAGCGCGCTCGCCATATGCAGTTGCTCAAGCAGTTCAGTAGCGACCGCCCGCCTTCTGGGCTGTACCTCGAGATGCAACCCATCATGTCGATGACGACGCCATACGACGCGCTCGACTTCGAGGTCCTGCTTCGGATGCGTGGTTCCGATGGCGCCCCGATTCCTCCCGCCAAGGCCATCATGGCCGCTGAGACCAACGGCACAATATCGGCAATCGACAAATGGGTCATGGAGACAACGTTGACCTGGATCGATAAAAATCGATCAAGGCTGTCCCGCACGCGGTTCGTCTCGGTCAACGTCAGCGCAGCCTCGCTTAACGATGAACGTTTCGTGAAGGAAGTGGGTGTCCTGTTCCACCGCTTTAGACACATTGTCCCACTGCTCTGCATTGAAATTACGGAAGGCGTCGCCCTGCACGACCTTGCCAATACTCGGCGGCTTATCGGAAGTGTCCAGCGCCTAGGGGCAAAAGTCGCTCTCGACGATTTTGGCGCTGGCTACACGTCTCTTCCCTATTTGCGTGACCTGCCCGCCGACGCGCTAAAGATTGACGGAGAGTTCATCAAGAACATCAGTGGTTCCCCGGAGAATGCCGCAATCGCTGAAGCGATCATCGGACTTGCCCGCAATCTCGGCATGCAGAGCATTGCCGAGTGGGTCGAGGACGCATCGACGCTGGAGGTTCTTCAGACGATGGGCGTCGATCATGTACAAGGCTTCGCGATTGCACGTCCGCAATCGCCGGAAGTCATCTTGTCAGCGACGTCAGCAGCGGATTTCATTACCGACCCCGTCATCCTTGCCATCATTGGTCCCAAGGCTGCGGCAGTTTCTGCGGATGACGACTCGCTCCAGTCGTTACATTGAAAGAATGGGGAATTTACGACGAACATTCGGCGCATCGGCAGTATGTGATCCCTTAAAGTCCGGAATACGCTGCAATCGGCATAAGGCCATGTGAGCGGAAGCCCTTGACTGGTCAATCGATGTCTGGAAACGAAGGGTCCAATAGCCCCAAATATTGCACCCTTCATTTGCGTCACGCCGTCCGCCGCGGAGCGGCGAAGAACGAGTGTGGATAATCCCAGTGCACGCCCTATACTGGAAGTGAGCCGCGCGGCAGCCGGTCCCGTCAGCAGCAAGGGGCTCGATATTTCCCCATGAGACTCGGTAGCGGGGCCACGGAAACGCCTGCGACAGCACGCAGGCGTTTTCTTTTTGCCCGTCTTAATCCCGATATCTACGAGCATCGCGTTGACGTGTTCGCCGGCCAGGTCGCGCTCGGCCTGCGCCTCGCCCGGCTCCCTGCAGAGTTCGCCCATTTCGTGCGACCAAGGCGGCCAAAGCACGCGGGTTGCATTCGGCAAAGGGTGAGCTAGAATCAGGTGCATTCCTCACCAGGAGAACGCTCACCATGCAGATGGAAAGCTGGGTCGGAACGATCGAGCGCGAATGGCATCAGCTGCGCCGCGCCGACCCGACACTGGATGTCGAAATGTTTTCCCGTCACGTCATCGCGGCAAACAAGACCGGATTCCTGTCGCCCGAGTCGCTCGCCGCAATCGCAAACGCCCTTCTCAGCAGCACGTTAAGCCATGCCCCCTATCTGGGCCGCTGGTTGCTGGAGCGCATTGGCGCGAACCGCCATCCTGCCTGGCGAACGGCAATGGCCATTTCCCTCGTCACACCAACAGGAGGGGAGGCGGACTTTGAGCGAGGTAACGCGATTCTCGAAGACGTGATGAAGGATGAAACCGCAGAGGATCGTCTGCGCGGCTTGGCCGCGGCCGCGCTGGCCGACAGCGCACGGCTTGGGCGGGGCATGCAGGCGGATGTGAGCCGTGCGCGCTCGCTCTACGAGCAGGCCATCGAACTGGGACACAAAGCCTCAGCACACAATCTCGGACTTTTCTGGGAGGGCGTGTGGGGTGCAGAAGACAGGAGCGTTGTCCCGGACCGCACAAAGGCCATGCAGAGCTATCGACGCGGTGGAGATGACAAACGTTGCCAACGCCGTCTGGAAGCGCTGCGCTGAGTCCATGCCGCCTGCGCGTCGTGCCACTGGGAAATCCCGAGAAGCGCCCGACAGCTCTTTCTCATCAATGGATAAAGGCAAGGTGACGGAGAAGAGACCCTCCGTCCTCCGTGATGCGAGGGCGTACTGCCCCGCCCGCAAGTCGCTCCAGTGCGACAAGCTGGCGATCAAGCAACGTATCGAGTTCTTCCCGTCCGGCAATGTGATCGGCGGCGTCCTTGACCAGCAT
Organism: Paraburkholderia bengalensis; assembly: GCF_037126505.1. Classification (NCBI taxonomy): domain Bacteria; kingdom Pseudomonadati; phylum Pseudomonadota; class Betaproteobacteria; order Burkholderiales; family Burkholderiaceae; genus Paraburkholderia; species Paraburkholderia bengalensis. Next base: position 5,745 of record NZ_JACFYJ010000113.1, on the reverse strand, counting down.
CAATGTTGCAAATTCATGGGCACTCAGCACGGGATGCTCCTGATGCAAAGAGGAAAACACCGGTTGTCAGGTTTCCGTTGACGGGCGTTTCGTGACAGCCGCAACAGTGGGCCGGCCATAGAGGGCAACAAGCTTAACGCCGAAATGTGACAGCGCGAGGACGCGTTACGCTGTCGACGCATCAAGCGACCAGCCGCCCGGTCTATAATCGATACATCCAGAACATCCACATCGCATGGAGCCGTATTTTATGAGTCAAGCCCGAGGGCGATATGCGGGACCTCGGCGCGACGGTCAACCCCAACCTCACCATGGGAAGACGTCTCCGCGTGGCCCGCAGGGGCGGCCATATGGGAAGCCTCCTCCCCCCCGACCCCGCCCAGACTGCCTCTGTTTTCAAAACACGATCGTTTCAGTTTCTCGTTAATGCGGTTGGCGCAGAAAATATCGCGATCGCGCTCGAATCGAACATGACGCGCGTGGCCGAGCTGCTGAAGGGTGAGCGGTTCACGCCCGAGACGGCCTTTCACATGGAGACCACGCTCGGGTTGCCGCATGGCTTTTTTGACCACCCCAATCCTGCGCTCGCGGCCGAGACCATCGCTCGCCTGAAGTCACCGCTCGACTTCATTGAAACGGACGATGGACCCGACGCAGAGTCTGAGGCGCCAAAGCCAGCTTCTGCCCTGAACGTCGATCCGCAACCAGTTCTCAAAGATAGTGTGTCCGAGGAAGCGCAAATGCCAAGGAAAGCAACAGACGGGTCGTCCAGAGCCGTCAGCAAAAATCGAAGCAAAACGACCGGACGGCCTGAACCTCGTGCGCCGCTAAAAGCTTCGCCTTCGAAGTACAAGACGTCTCATCAAATGCCGCAACAGCAACCGCTTGCACTCAGCGACAGCGCCGAACTGGAAAGTATTCGACGCGCTAATCTCCGCGTTCTGACGGTGCGCAAGGGATCGAAAGTAAGACTTGGCGTGGTCATGGACATGACTGGATTCAACATAGCCGATCGGCTATATGGCAAGAAACGCATGGACAGTGTCGAAGCAAACCGGTTCACGGAGCGGCTTGGTTTGCCACCTGGCTGGCTGGACACGCCGCGCTCCGAAGCCGAAATTCCAGAGTCGGTGTCGCGTCTGCTGACGCCTGCTTCTCGCGCTCGCGCATCGGCTCAACTACAGGAGCCGCTTGCAACGGCAACGAACGACAGCGCGCCAGCGAAGCTCGCCGCGGTGAAGGCGGTCGCGGCGCGCGCGTGCGTGGGCGCCATGGGCGCTCCGGAAAGCCTGCCACCTGTTTCGGCGGACGTTGCAGGTGAGAAAGAGACAACAGTCGTCAGCCCGCAAGATCATGTGAATGATGTCCCGGTCGGCCTTGCCGGTCGCGCACCTGAAGAAAGTGATGGCGAGGCCGCGGCAGCCACGCCTGCAACCCGAGAGTCGCTCCCCGCTTCCGCAATACCGCAGCAAAGCCCGGCACTGCTCCCGTTCGCCTCCGTGACGAGCCTGGACAATCTTCACGGTATCGCACCGATAGCGGAAGCATTGATCAAGACGTTGGCAGGCAAGGCACGCACGGGTCGCCTGGACGAATTGAAAGCGCTGGAACTTTTGCAGCAGGCGGTCCTGTTGTGAGTCGGTGGTAGCGTGCCAGGCCCCTTCGTGCGAAATGGTTGCCACGGCGACTCACGAATCCGCAACAGCATCAGATAATGCAGCCGCCGTTGGCCAGAACGACCGGAGCCTGAACCGGTTCGGGCCACCGGAAAGCGTAGCGTGTGCTGTCCGTGGACCTGCTGATTGGCAGGTCTCATCCCGCCATGGTAAAAAGTCTTCCGTCGCGGGCGGCCGCTTCCGCACCGCATTCGCATCGCATTCGCAAATGCGATTTTCAACGTCTACAGGTTCAAAAATGGCAACTGGTACAGTGAAATGGTTTAACGATGCGAAGGGCTTTGGTTTCATCATGCCGGACGAAGGCGGCGAGGACCTGTTCGCCCACTTCTCCGAGATCAAGACGGAAGGCTTCAAGTCGTTGCAGGAAAACCAGAAAGTCAGCTTCGAAGTGAAGATGGGACCGAAGGGCAAACAGGCCGCCAATATCAAGCCAGTCTGACTGGCGCGCACATCGTCCTGACAAATGACCCGCCTTGTGCGGGTCAGATTTTTCGGTTCAACGTGTCAGGAGTGCCGGCATTGGGCGGCATGACGGTGCGCCGGTTCGAGCAGGACGGACAAGTCCTGCTCATGGCCAGTCACCCCACCGACAGCGTCAATCAGGCGACGACGGGCACCGACGCGCTATCACTGGTTGCTGCAGCCGCTACCAGGTGCTGCGGCGCCCGCTTCGCAGGTGCCTTCCTCGCCGCCGATTCTTTCGCCGCAGTTTTCCTGACCGCTGTCTTCCTCGCCGGTGTCGACTTCGTTACTGCCTTGGCTTTCTTTGTGGTGACCGTGTTTGCCGCCACTTTTTTCGTCGTGGCTTTCTTTGCGGTCGCCTTGCTGGACAAAACGGTCTTGGAGCCCGGGGCGCCCTCTGCCGTGGCGACGATCAGAAACTTCGAACGGTCTTTGGCGCCAGCCAACCATGCAGGTGCCGGGCCGCGGCCACTCCATGTCGCCCCACTCTTTGGATCGCGGTATTTCGGCGCCTGGGGGCCCTTCACATAGTTGCCCGCGGTTGCTGGTTTCTTTGCCGCAATGGCCGGTTGTGCAGCGCTGCCGTCGATCAGAAACTTCGTCCGGTCACGCGCGCTCGCGATCCACGCCGGCGCGCGGCCATGCCCCGTCCAGGTGGCACCCGTCTTCGGATGACGGTACTTTGCCGATGCTGCCGGCTTGGGAACCGTCCTGACGCCCGGCTTGCGACCACGCTTCTTGCCGCCGGTATGTGCCTCGATGTCGGCAACGGTCAAGCCGTGCTTCTCCATGAGGTCACGAATCTTCGCGATGACGCCGGACGACTGCTTCGCGGCAAGCGCTTCGGCCTGGGCCTGCAATCTGGCGATTTTCGCCTGCAAGTTATCGAGCGTAGCCATTCTTTCCTCTTTCTGTATGTAGTCGTGGCCGAACTATGCCAGCAAGTAAGACGCACGTCGATAGCGGCACGCTACAATTCAAGATGCTCAGACGCCGAACGGATTAATCGGGGTGCTGGGTCGGCTCTAGTTAAGGCAGGACCAAGGGCTGAGCGACGACGATCGCTGCGCTACGAAAGCCGCTACCGCTGGACCGCTCGCACCCGGCTTCCCTCAGCCCCGGCGCCGAAACCGCGACCTCGAGCTAACTGCTGCTTTAATCTTCTGGAAAGCGGCGACTGCCGCTTCCCGACTCAGCGCAGTTGAGCAGATCAGATCCGCTCCAGACAACAGATTTTCCGCAGATCCTGTGGAAGAAATAGTCGGACGGTACTCACGGATGAAAACGAATGGATGAACGTAAGCGGGACAGCATGATTGCTTATCTCCGCCACCGGATGGAAGAATATGGCATTGAGCCGGACGACCTGGCTTCAGCAATAGCGGGCGATCAGATGACGCAGAAACCAGCCCGGTATCAAAATGCGACGGGGGATACCTGGACAGGCGACGGGGAAATGCCCCAGTGGCTGAAGCAGGCGATTAGCGCTGGACAAAGACTCGAGCATTTTGAGATGGCTTCGACGTCACCGATGCAGGATAGCCAGCGAAAGACGATCGACTGGCGCGACGACCCTTTCGCAGGGAGTCCACTCGCGCGGCAGCAGGCTGACTGACACGTACCCTCTCGTGCTGGGCGAACGCCGGCTGCGACACATCGTTCCATAGCGCGGTCCGTGTTGCCTTCCAGGCTGCCGCAAAAAGCGGTGATAGAAAGGCTGCTCGCGGGCATCCCGACTCGCCCGGATCTGGAGCTTGGAACGGGCGCGACTCCTGGAAATCCTCACCTTATATCGACCTGAGTACACGGAAGAATGCCTCCCCGCGCAGTAGCTCAGAAAAGAGCAATACGGCTCGACGTCGTTCCCGCTGAACAGCCTTCCCTCTTCTGACCATCACTGCTGCCTTCGGAGAATCGCGTCCGACGGCCCCAAAAATTCTGTTCACCTTCCCACACCCGATCCTGATTCAAGCGACTACATTTATATTGCGGGAAGACGATCTTGCGCACGGAGTGCCCCGTGCCTCCGCATTGCGGTTCGCAGTTTCGAAGCGAGAGTGACATGAAGAAAGTGATCTGCACACTACTGCTTGCGGCCACGTCTTTATGCGCGCGTGCCGACACCCCGCCGCTCTACTCCCCGAGCGTGATCGTGTACGACGTCACGCGTGGCGAAGTCTTGCTGGAGAAGAATGCTGACGATCTCCGACCCATCGCGTCGCTGGCTAAACTGATGACCGCGATGGTCGTACTCGACAAGACACAGCGGATGGGAGATACCCTGACCATTGACGAGGCCGACATCGACCGGCTCAAGCACTCGGGTTCCCGGATACCCGTCGGTACGTCGCTCGAACGCGAGGCGATGCTTCGCCTTGCACTGATGTCGTCCGAAAACCGTGCGGCGTCCGCCCTGTCACGCTCGTTCCCTGGGGGCCAATCGGCGTTCATCGAGCAGATGAATCTGAAGGCGCGCGGGCTAAACATGTCCGACACGCATTTCGAAGATCCGACGGGACTTTCGCCGAACAATGTCTCGACGGCTCGCGATGTTGTCAAACTGGCAATCGAAGCGTCGCACTATCCGATGATCAGTTCATTTACCACGCTGACAGCGTACGAACAGACAATTGGCAGCCGGACGCGTTTCTATCGCAACACGGATCCCGTCGTCCGCTGGACGGATTGGGACGTTCAACTCGCCAAAACCGGATACACGCGCGAGGCGGGTCGCTGCATCGTGGTCGACGTCACGATGCCGAGAGGTCCGGTGATCATTGCGCTGCTTGGCGCACGTTCATCCGGTGCCCGCTCCGCCGATCTGGCCACGATCCGCAACTGCGTGAACGGGGATGAAACGCCCGTAGCCTTACCTCGGCTGCACTACGCCTCGACGCATTCGCATCACAGCCATTCGGTCGTCGCGAGCCAACCGCATCGCGTGAAGGTGCGATTTGTGTCGACCGGCCCGTCACATCGCCATGCGGCGCGCCGCGTGATCGCCAGTCGAGCCGGTGCGTAAGCGCGCCTGATCTGGCAAGACCCGCGGTGCCGTCGACACCAGAACGATCCTCATCCCGTTCCACCGCCGATTTTCCACGGCAACGATTTCTGTTAATCGAGCCGTAAGCGAGTCGCGGAGCCATAAGACCGCGCCAGTGTCCGAAGCAATCCCTGAAAGCACTCACCTATGGTCAGTCGTTGTCCGTCGTCTACAAGGGGGATGTCCCCCACTCTGGGGTTCATCCAGCGGAATTGTGTTGCGGGAAGTGCATTTCAGTGCCTGTTTTAAGGCTTTTTCTTGACACATAGCGCACCGGACGTCATAGAATGCCTGTGCTTGCGGCATGAACTGCGGCGAGCACCTCCTAATTCGAAAGTGAGTCATCCGCGACTATGGCAAAGACTGCAACGAAGACGGTAACCAGGACCGCAACGAAGCCTGCTCCGAAAGCTGCCAAACCGGCTACCAAGCCTGCACCGGCAAAGGCTGCAAACGGGACGGCGAAAAAGCTGGTCGCCGGCGCACCTGTGAAAGAGACGTTCACAAAGGCTTCGCTCGCCAATCACGTTGCACAAGCGGCTAGTGTTGAACCAAAAGCTG